>NZ_JBNCLC010000001.1:329576-520013 GCF_049844475.1 Micromonospora sp. DT47
AGGCGATGTTCCGCACCTGGCTGGTCAGGTTGGACGCCATCGAGTTCACGTTGTCGGTCAGGTCCCGCCACGTACCCAGGACGCCCTTGACCTGGGCCTGACCACCCAGCTTGCCCTCGGTACCCACCTCGCGGGCCACCCGGGTCACCTCATCGGCGAACGACGAGAGCTGGTCCACCATCGTGTTGACGGTGTTCTTCAGCTCCAGGATCTCGCCCTGCGCGTCCACGGTGATCTTCTGCGACAGGTCGCCCTTCGCCACCGCGGTGGAGACCTGGGAGATGTTGCGGACCTGGCTGGTCAGGTTGCCGGCGAGCTGGTTGACGTTCTCCGTCAGGTCCCGCCACGTGCCGGAGACGCCCCGGACCTGGGCCTGACCACCCAGCTTGCCCTCGATGCCCACCTCGCGGGCCACCCGGGTCACCTCGTCGGCGAACGAGGAGAGCTGGTCCACCATCGTGTTGACGGTGTCCTTCAGCTCCAGGATCTCGCCCTGCGCGGCCACCGTGATCTTCTGGCTCAGGTCGCCCCGGGCGACCGCGGTGGAGACCTGCGCGATGTTCCGCACCTGACTCGTCAGGTTGGAGGCCATCGAGTTGACGCTGTCGGTCAGGTCCTTCCAGGTGCCGGCGACGTTCGGCACCTCCGCCTGACCGCCGAGCTTGCCCTCGGTGCCCACCTCGCGGGCCACCCGGGTCACCTGCTCGGCGAAGAGCCGCAGGGTGTCGGTGAGCGAGTTGAAGGTGTGCGCCAGCTCGGCCACCTCACCCTTGGCCGACACGGTGATCTTCTGCGACAGGTCACCCTTCGCCACCGCCGTGGCCACCTGCGAGATCGACCGCACCTGGTACGTCAGGTTCGACGCCATGGTGTTCACCGAGTCGGTGAGGTCCTTCCAGGTGCCGGCGGCGCCCCGGACGTCGGCCTGACCGCCGAGCTTGCCCTCGGTGCCCACCTCCCGGGCCACCCGGGTCACCTCGTTGGAGAAGGACGAGAGCTGGCCGACCATCGTGTTGACGGTGCGCCCGATGCGCAGGTACTCACCCCGCAGCGGCCGGCCGTCGATCTCCAGCGCCATGTGCTGGGAGAGGTCGCCGTCGGCCACCGCCACGATCACCCGGGCGATCTCCGTGGTCGGCCGGCCCAGGTCGTCGATCAGCGAGTTGATCGCCCGCTGGCCCTCCGCCCACGACCCGTCCAGGCCCTCCTCGTCCAGGCGTTCGGTGAGCCGACCGTCCCGGCCGACGATCCGGCTGATCCGGCGCAGGTCGAGGTGCTGCCGTTCCTGGAGCGCCACCACGTCGTTGAACGCGTCCGCCACCTCGCCGGCCGCGCCCGCCCGGCGGGGCAGCCGCACCTTGAGGTCACCGCCGCGCACCCGCCGCAGCGCCTCCGCCAGGTCGGCCAGGAGCGCGTCGTGCTCGGAAGCGGACGAATTGGCGGTCACCGACTGTTTCGCGGTCATCATTCCTCGCTCAGCTCGGGGCCTCCGGCGCGTGCCGACACGCCGCCATCCCATCATTGTGCCCGCGCCGGCGTCGACGGCACGGACGCGCGGTGCGCCGGGGACGACGAGGTGATTGTCTCCGTCGCCCGGTGAGGCTGACCGGTCCGGCTTGGCACCCGGGCGGCGGCGGTGGAGGATACGGGGGTGTCAGCGGAGGCGGGGCCCGCGACGGACGCGGGCCAGGACGAGCATGTCCGGCGGGTCCGGCTGCCCGCGGACCGGCGTACGCCGGCCGCCGCCCGGGCGCTGGTCCGCTCGGTGCTCGCCGAGGCCGACCTCGACGAGCTGCTCGACGAGGCGCTGCTGCTGACCACCGAGCTCTCCACCAACGCGGTGGAGCACGCCGGCACCGACCTGGACATCGAGGTCGTCGCCGACCGGATCGGGCTGACCGTCACCGTCTCCGACTTCGCCGCCGGGCCGGTGGACGAGCTGGTGGTGGGCGTGCGCAACACCACCGAGGAGATCAGCGAGGTCTCCGAGCGGGGGCGCGGCCTGCTGCTGGTCGACCACTTCGCCAGCCGCTGGGGGACGACGTACCTGCCCAGCGGCAAGGGGGTCTGGTTCCGGCTGGAACGGCACGGTCTGGTCGCGGAGGAGCCGGCCGCCGCGCCGCTCACGACCGCCTCCGGTGAGGGCACCCCCGCCACCTCGGCGCCGAGCGCCGCCGCGATGAGCGAGCTGACCCAGACCAGCCCCGACCCGTACGCCGACGACCCGCTGCCCGACTTCGCCGCCGACCTGCTCGGCCGGGTCGCCGAGATGGTGGGCGCGGCCGGTGGCGTGGTCCGGCTGGACCGGGGCGACGGGCAGGGCCCGCAGGCGCTGGCCCGGTACGGCCGCCAGCCCCGCCCGGGCAACGAACTGCTCCAGGTGCCGCTGGCCGTGCACCGGCCGTACGCCGGGGAGCTGGAGCTGGACGCGGCGCCCTCGGCGTACGCCCGGCCGCTCGCCGTGCTCGCCGCCGAGCGGCTGTCGCTGCACCTGGAGAACGACCGGCTGCGCCGGGCGGACGTCCGCCGGTCGGCCTGGCTGACCTTCCTGGCGGAGGCGAGCGAGCTGCTCGCCCAGTCCCTCGACGTCGAGCTGACCATGGCGCTGATCCCGCAGCTGGTGGTGCCCCGGCTCGGCCGGTGGTGCGCGGTGCACACCACCGACGAGTGGGGCCGGCTCAAACTCGCCGCCGCCAGCCACGCGGATGAGTCGGTGCTGCCCCAGCTGCACAAGGCGCTCCAGGAGACCGGGCCGGACTCGGTCCAGGCCCGGCTGCGCGAGGCGTCCCGCAGTGCGTCGCAGGTGCCGCTGGGCGCGCCGATGGAGGGCTTCGCGGTCCCGCTGATCGCCCGCAGCCAGCGGCTGGGCACCCTGGCGGTGGGGCGGCACCAGCGGCACCGGCACGACCCGGACGAGGTCGCCGTGCTGGAGGACGTGGCCCGCCGGGCCGCGCTGGCGATCGAGAACGCCCGGATCCACGCCGAACGCCGCCGGGTCGCCCAGACCCTCCAGCAGTCGCTGCTGCCGCCGGTGCTGCCAGTGGTCGAGGGCATCGGCTTCGCCGCCGAGTACGTCCCGACCGGCGACGAAGCCGAGGTCGGCGGCGACTTCTACGACGTGGTGCCGCTGCCGGACGGCCGCTGGCTGGTGGTGATCGGCGACGTCTCCGGCAAGGGCGTGCAGGCGGCGGCGGTCACCGGACTGGTCAGGGACGTGATCCGGGTGCTGGTCGGTGACGGCAAGCCGCTGCCGGAGGTCCTCGCCCGGCTGAACGAGACGCTGGTGGAGCGGGGCGGCGGACGGTACTGCACGCTCGCCCTCGCCGCGGTCGGCCTGGGCGGGAACGGTCAGCTCGACGTCTCCCTGCATCTGGCCGGCCACGACCGTCCGGTACTGCTGCGCGGCGGAGGCGGGGCCGCCTTCGTCGGCGCCGGGGGCACTGCGTTGGGCCTGCTGGACTCGATCTCCTCGCCGACGGCGGAGATCCCGCTCGGGCCCGGTGACTCGCTGATCTTCTACACCGACGGGGTGACCGAGCGCCGGCGTGGCCGGGAACTGTTCGGCACCGAACGGCTGCGCGACGCCGCCGCTCCGCTGGCCGGTTACTCGGCCAACGTGGTCGCGGCACGGCTGCGCGCCACCGCGATCAACTTCTCGGTGGAGCCGCCCCGGGACGACATCGCCATCCTGGTGCTGCGCAACGACGCGATCTGACGCCGCGGCGGATGCCCGGGGACCGGATCGACCCGCGAGCAACATGACTACCAGTCATACATATGACGCTGCGTCATATCGCTCACGGCGCCATCCGATCCCGGCAGGCAACACGCCGACGCCCCGCCCGCCGGGAAGCATGGCCGGCAGGGAGCATGGGCGGTCCTACGTCGGCAAGGCCGGCCAGGTGAGGGGACGGTCGCGCCGCGCCCAACCGCTACATTGACCGGATGTCATCGAGCGTCGCGCATGTCGCCGACAGCCGCCCGCCGCGCCTCGGACGCCTCCTCGCCGCGCACGTGGCCGTCAGCGGGGCGTTCGTCACGACCGTGGCGCTCTACCTGGGGCGGATGGTCACCGCCGGGGTCGGCCCGGCCGAGATGGTCACCGGCGCGTACGACCCGAAGGATCTGGTGCCGTTCGGGATGAGCGGCGCGAACCCGTTCGCCTGGCTCTATCTGGCGGTCTCCCTGCTCTACCTCTCCGGCGTGGTGCTCGGCCCGGCGCTGGCGCTCTACACCGCGGCGGTGCTGATGCGTGAGCGGGACCGGCTGCCCCGGCGGGCCCGGATCCTCCTGCTCACCGCCACGGTCGCCACGCTGGCGCTGACGGTGCTCCGGTTCACCCCGATCCTCGACGACCTGCACCAGTGGTGGCTCGACTGAGCACAGCCGAGTCGCACCAAGCCGGGTCGATCCGCGCCCGGGCGCGGTGTGCTCAGAGGCCGCCGGGCAGGCGCCCCGGGGCGAGCCGACGGTGCGGGTCGAGGTGCTCCTTGGCCGCCCGGAGCCGGGGGATCACCGCCGGCTCGCCCCACAGCTCGACCGCCTGCCGCACGGGCGCGGGCGCGGCGACCACCACGCAGCGACCCCGTCGGGCGAGCAGCACGCCGCGGACCGCGGCGAGGATCGAGGCCACCCGCTCGCCGGGCAGCGCCCCGGGCAGGGCGGCGTGCACCAGGCCCAGCCCGGCGGAGCCGCGCACCGGGACCGGGGTGCCGGCGGCGTCGCGCAACGCGTAGACGGCGGCGTGCAGGTCGGTGATCGGCACCTCGATGCGCAGCGCGGTGTCGCCGGGGGCGAACGGGTAGCGCCGCCACCACGTCGGCGGCGCGTGCGCGGCGGTCGCCTCGCCCGCGAAGAGCGCCACCAGACGTTCGGCCCGTTCGGCGACGTCTGACGGGCCGCCCTCCAGCAGGACCGTCAGGGTGCCGGCGCCACCCCGGGTCGTCGACTGACCGTCTCCGCGCCCGGCCATGGAGGGGTGGTGGGCCCGGGCCGCCGCCTCCGCCGGGCGCATCGGGCGGCGCGGCAGGGGGCCGGTGGCCGGCAGGTCCAGCTCGATGGCGGCCGGGTCGAGGCGGGCGGCGAGCACCGACCGCACCAGGTCGTGCACCTCCAGCGGCGTCCACACCGGCCGAGAGACCCACACCCGGCTGGCCGGCACGGCCTGCACCCGCAGGGTGGCCGACACGAGCACGCCGAGGCCGCCCTGCGAGCCGCAGAGCAGCCGGCCCACGTCGAGGCCGACCGAGGCCGACCCGGCCGACACCTCCGCCGCGCCGGCGCCGGCGCTGACCAGCTCGCCGTCGGCGTCCAGCCAGCGCAGGCCGACCAGCTGCTCGCAGGCGGTGCCGTGCCGGTGCCGCAGCGGACCGGCCTCGTCGGCGGCGAGCACCCCGCCGAGGGTCGCCCCGGGCGACGGCGGATCCAGCGGCAGCCGCCGGCCGGTGCGCTCCAGGGTGGCCTGCACCGCGCGCAGCGGCGTGCCGGCGCCGATCTCGGCCACCGGGGAGCCGACCGGCTGGTGCCCGATGCCGGCGAGCCGGCCGGTGTCCAGCATGATGTCGACCCGCGCGGGGGCGGCGCCCCAGTCGATCTTCGTGCCGGCGCCGCGCGGCACCACTGTCAGCTCGTGCCGGGCGGCCAGCCGCAGCACCTGCGCCGCCGCGGCCGGCCCGCCGGGGACGGCCACCCAGCGGGCGCCGCGACCGGCGACCTCGTCGGCGGCCCCGGCGAACCGGGCGAAAAAGGGCCCGCAGATCTCGCTCAGCTTCCGGGTGATCTCCGCCGCGCCGGTCGAACTCGCTGCTGCCGCCATGCCGGTCATCGTACACATGTTCGAAAGAGCCGATGGCGGGTTGCCGGTCGACGCGGCGCGGCGGGCGGCGGCCGGCCGGTAACGTGGCGCCGTGACCACCGAGACCCCCGCGCCCGTCGCGAAGCGGGTGCCCACCGAGCGCACCCACCACGGCGACACCGTCGTCGACGAGTACGCCTGGCTCGCCGCCAAGGACGACCCGGAGACGATCGCCCACCTGACCGCCGAGAACGCGTACACCGAGGCCCGCACGGTCCACCTGGAGCGGCTGCGCGGCGAGCTGTTCGAGGAGACCCGGCGGCGCACCCAGGAGACCGACCTGTCGGTGCCCACCCGCAAGGACGGCTACTGGTACTACACCCGCACGGTCGAGGGCCAGCAGTACGGCGTGCACTGCCGCCGGGCGGTCCGCGACGGCGAGACCGCCCCGCCGGTCAGCGCGGACGGCGCCCCGCTGGACGGCGAGGAGGTGCTGCTCGACGGCAACCTGCTCGCCGAGGGGCACGACTTCTTCGCCCTCGGCGCGTTCGACGTCAGCCCGGACGGGCGCTGGCTGGCGTACTCGACGGACTTCGCCGGCGACGAGCGGTTCACCCTGCGGATCAAGGACCTGAGCACCGGCGAGCTGCTCGGCGACGAGGTGGCGGACACCTTCTACGGCACCGCCTGGTCAGCTGACGCGTCGGTGTTGTTCTACGTCACGGTGGACGAGGCGTGGCGGCCGAACCGGGTCTGGCGGCACACGGTCGGCACCACGTCGGGCGAGGACGTGGTGGTCCACCAGGAGGACGACGAGCGGTTCTGGGTCGGCGTCGAGCTGACCCGCTCCGAGCGGTTCGTGCTCATCGACATTCACAGCAAGATCACCAGCGAGGTCCGGGTGATCCCGGCCGGCAACCCCACCGGCGAGCCGGCCATCGTCGCCCCGCGCCGGCAGGGTATCGAGTACGCCGTCGAGCACCACGGCCACCGCTTCCTGATCCTGCACAACGACGGCGCGGAGGACTTCGCGCTGGCGTACACCTCCGCGGACTCCCCGGGCGACTGGGTGCCGCTGATCGAGCATTCACCGGGCACCCGGCTGGAGTCGGTCGACGCGTTCGAGAATCACCTGGTCGTCTCGCTGCGCGGCAACGGCCTGACCGGCCTGCGGGTGCTCCCGGTCGGCGGCGGCGACGCCCACGACATCGACTTCCCGGAGCCGATCTACAGCGTCGGGCTGGACGCCAACCCGGAGTACCGGACCCGGCAGATCCGGCTCCGCTACACCTCCCTGGTCACCCCCGACTCGGTGTACGACTACGACCTGGTCACCCGGGAGATGGTGCTGCGCCGGCGCAAGCCGGTCCGGCCCGGCCCGGACGGGCGGGCGTACGACCCGGCCGACTACGAGCAGCACCGCGACTGGGCGCTCGCCGACGACGGCACCCGGGTGCCGATCTCACTGGTCTGCCGCAAGGGTGTCCCGCGCGACGGCTCCGCCGGATGCGTGATCTACGGGTACGGCTCGTACGAGGCGAGCATGGACCCGTGGTTCTCCATCGCCCGGCTCAGCCTGCTCGACCGGGGCGTCATCTTCGCCGTGGCGCACATCCGCGGCGGCGGCGAGCTGGGCCGGCGCTGGTACGACGAGGGCAAGCTGCTGGCCAAGAAGAACACCTTCACCGACTTCGTGGCCTGCGCCCGGCACCTGGTCAAGGCCGAGTGGACCGCCGCCGACCGGCTCGTCGCCCGGGGTGCCTCGGCCGGCGGGCTGCTGATGGGCGCTGTCGCCAACCTCGCCCCGGACGCCTTCGCCGGCATCGTCGCCCAGGTGCCCTTCGTGGACGCGCTCACCTCGATCCTCGATCCGTCGCTGCCGCTGACCGTCACCGAGTGGGAGGAGTGGGGCAACCCGCTGGAGAGCCCCGAGGTGTACGCGTACATGAAGTCCTACACGCCGTACGAGAACGTGGCCGCCGTGGACTACCCGGCCATCCTCGCGGTGACCAGCCTCAACGACACCCGGGTGCTCTACCACGAGCCGGCGAAGTGGATCGCCCGGCTGCGGGCGACCGCCCCGACCGGCGACTACCTGCTCAAGACCGAGATGGGCGCGGGCCACGGCGGCCCGAGCGGCCGGTACGACGCCTGGCGCGAGGAGGCGTTCATCAACGCCTGGATCCTCGACAAGCTGGGTCGCGCCTGAACCGGTGACCACGACAGGTGAGGGCCGGGCGGCCGACGAGCCGCCCGGCCCGTGCGTACCCCCGGAAGCGGAACCACCGGCGGCCCGGCGCGGGCCGGCCTGGCTGGTCCTCGGCGTGGTCGCCGCCGCGCTGCTGGTCTGCTGCTGCTCGGGGGTGGTCGGCCTGGTCGTCTCCTGGTCCGCCGGCCTGTTTCACACCGGCTGACCGGGGCGGACACCCACGCCGACCAGCGCGGCCGCCTCCCCGGTCCGCGCCATCCGCTGCCAGCGCAGCCGGTTGCCGATCACCGCGGTGACCGCCGACTGCACCACCACTAGGTACATCACCTGCCGGTAGACCAGCTGCTGCAACGGCAGCGTCCAGAGCGGACCGTAGCGTTCCCGGTCCAGCCGCAGCGCGTACGCCGCGGTGAGCCCCTGGAGCAGCAGCAGCCCCGTCCAGGCCAGCACCAGCGTCGACCAGGGCAGGAAGAGCAGCCCGTAGACGGCGTACACGTCGACCGCCGGGGCGGCCAGCGGCAGCACGATCTGGAACACGGTCACGTACGGCAGGCCGCGCCGGCCGAGCTTGCCGCCGGCCCCCGGCTCGCGCAGCGCGTGCCGGTGCTTCCACATCGCCTGCATGGTGCCGTAGCACCAGCGGTAGCGCTGCCGCCAGAGCTGGCGCAGCGAGGAGGGCGCCTCGGTCCAGGCGATCGCCGTCTCCTCGTACACCACCCGCCAACCGGCCCGGAGCACCTTCATGGTCAGGTCGCTGTCCTCGGCCAGGGTGTCCGACGGGACCCCGCCGACGGCGAGCAGCACCTCGCGGCGGAACGCGCCGATCGCGCCGGGGATGGTCGGCATGCACTCCAGCACGTCGTACATCCGGCGGTCGAGGTTGAAGCCGATCACGTACTCCAGGTGCTGCCAGCGGCCGAGCAGCCGGCGGCGGTTGGCGACCTTGGTGTTGCCGGAGATCGCGCCGACGGTCGGATCGGCGAAGGCCTGCACCAGCCGGTGCACGGTGTCCGGCTGGAAGACGGTGTCCCCGTCGACCAGCACCAGCAGCGCGGCGCGGGCGGCCCGGATGCCGGTGTTCAACGCGGCCGGCTTGCCGGCGTTGGCCTGCCGGATGACGCGCACCCCGCGCAGGCCCATCCGCTCGACGATGTCGGCGGTGCCGTCGTTGGAGCCGTCGTCCACCACGATCACCTCCAGCGCCGGGTAGTCGCTGGACACCAGGGAGCGCACGGTCGCGGCGATGTTCGCCGCCTCGTTGTACGCCGGCACGATCACCGAGACCGGCGCGCCGACCACCGGGCGCGGGCCCCGCGGACGGCGGGCCCGGCGTACGTGCGCCTGCGCACAGGCCACCTGCACGGCCAGCCGGGCGATGCCGAGCACCAGCGCCACCGCGAGCAGCGCGTCCATCGTCGCCGCCGTCCAGCCGGCCGCGGTCTGGGTCGCGCGCAGCGCGTATCCGCTGACCCGGGTGCCGACGCCGGCGGGGACGGTCGACGGCGGCGCGTCGATCCCCTCCGAGACGGTGGTGAACCGGTAGCCCTGCTTCGACAGGCCGGTGAGCAGCTGGTCCACGGCGGCCACCGTCTGGCCGCGGTCGCCGCCGCCGTCGTGCATCAGCACCACCGCACCGCGCCCGGGCTCCGGGGTGGCCGCCCGGACGATCGCCGGCACCCCGGGCCGCTGCCAGTCCTTGGCGTCCCGGTCGGCGAGCACGGCCACGTGCCCGCTGCCGGCGGCATTGCGCAGCGCCTCGTACTGGGTGGCAGTCAACGTCGGGGTGGTGGAGGAGAAGGGTGCCCGGAGCAGGGTCACCTCCCAGCCGGTGGCCGCGGCGACGGCCTTGCGGGTCAACGACAGCTCCAGGTCGGCCCGCCAGCGCGGCACCGTGGCGATGTCGGTGTGCGAGAAGGTGTGCGAGCCCAGCTCGTGCCCCTCGTCGAGGATCCGCCGGACCAGCTCCGGGTGCTGGTTGACCCGGGAGCCGACCACGAAGAAGGTGGCGTGCGCGTGGTGCCGGCGGAGCACGTCGAGCAGCCGGGGCGTCCACTCCGGGTCCGGCCCGTCGTCGAAGGTCAGCGCCACGGTGCGGTCCGGCATCCGCCGGCTGACCGGCTCCGGCCGGTCCAGCCGCAGCACCGGGCCGCCGTCGGCGGCCTCCTTCGGCGCCGGCGCGGTCGGGGCGGTGGACGGGCCGGACCCGCCGGTCAGCCCGGTCACCAGTCCGTTGACGGTGAGCGCGGCGAGCAGCAGGAGCAGGCCGAGCAGGAGCAGCACCCAGTGGGCCCGCGGGTCGCGGCGGGCGACGTGTCGCGGCATGGTCAGTGCGGCTTGCCCGGGGAGCGGGTCGGCTTGCCGGTCCGCCGTTCGTCGGCCTGACCAGGGGTCGTGGTGGCGGTGGACGGCCGGGCCGTCGGCGGCGCGGTGGTCACGGCGGGGGCACCGGACGACCGGATGGGGCCGGGCAGCGGGGAGGCGGTGCCGGTCGCCGGGTTCGGGCGCGGGCCGGCGGTCGGGCTGGTCGGGTGCCCGACCTCGTCCAGGCCGTCCACCCCCGCCTCGATCGGCGCCCGGTCCTTCGGGTCGGTCCAGCCGGGCAGTTCGACGCTGGAGCCGCCGAACAGGCCGGCCAGGATCAGCACGAGGCCGGTGAGCAGCCCGACACCCATCAGGCTGCCGGCGATGACGGTGAGCCGCCGACGCTTCCCGGTCCGGTCCACGAACACCGGCGGCGCACCGCCCGGCTGGTTGTGCATCTAATGATCTCCCGGGACGCCGCTGAACCGCCGGGGCGGTCCACCCCCGGGGCCGGGGCCTGCTGGCGGGCCTCCGGAGTCAACAGCGTCGCCCTCCCCGATGCCGTTACACCCGGCTCAGGCCGTCCGCAGCTCCTCGACCGCGGTGCTCGCCCGGAGGAAGAGCAGGCCGACCCCGACCGTCACCAGCACCGCGGCCAGGGCGCCAGCCCCGACCCAGGCCACCCACTTGGTCCGCGACTTCACCGCCGTGACCGGCGTCTCCCCGGCCGCGTACACCCGCTCGCTGGGTTGAGCCGCCACCGGCCGGGTCAGTGGCGCCGGACGGCCACCACCGCGACGTCGTCCTGGATCTCCGGCGGGGCCAGCTCCACCAGCAGCCGCTCGCAGAACCGGTTCAGGTCGTCGTCCACCCGGGTCGAACAGGCGGCCAGCGCGGCCAGCCCCTCGTCGATGGTGGCGTCCCGCCGCTCGATCAGCCCGTCGGTGTAGAGCACCAGCGTCGCGCCGGCCGGCAGGGTGAACTCCAGGTCGGCGGGGCGCTCGGCGCGGACCCCGAGCAGCGGCGCCGAGTGCTGGACGAAGTCCACCCGCCCGTCCAGGCTGACCAGCGCCGGCAGGTGCCCCGCGCTGGCCAGCCGGATCCGGCCGGTGGGCGGGTGCAGCAGCAGCAGGCAGACGGTGGCCAGCTCGTTCGGCAGCAGCGTCCGCATCAGCTCGTTGAGCCGGTCCAGGATCACCCCCGGCTGGTGCCCCTCCACCGCGTACGCCCGCATCGCGTGCCGCAGCTCGGCCATCACGGTCGCCGCGTGCAGCGAGTGGCCGGCCACGTCACCGATCGCCGCCAGCAGGTGGCCGTCGAGCATGACCAGCTCGTAGAAGTCCCCGCCCACCTCGGTCTGGGCGCTGGCCGGCTCGTACCGGACGGCCAGGTCGAGGCCGGCGACCTCGGGCAGCCGCCGGGGCAGCAGGCTGCGCTGGAGGGTGACCGCGATCCGGTGCTCCTCGTCGAAGGAGCGCTGCGCCTCCACCGCCGCCGCGACCGCCTGGGCCAGCTGCACCAGCACCGGCGTCCTGGCCGTCTGGGTGCCGGACGGCACCACCACGTAGAGCGGTGCCCGGTCCTCCCGCAGCTTGGCGGCGGCCACGGTCACCGTGTCTCCCGCCGGCCACGGCACCAGCCCCCAGGCCTCCGGGTCGTCCACCCGCACGGTGGACCCGGTCGGTACGCCGGTGTCGTCGACGGCCCAGGGCACGATCACCGGCGCGGCGTCCGGCCCGGCGGCGATCCCGGCCAGGCAGTCCCCGTCGAAGGTCTCGGCGATCACCGCCGCCGGCCCCTTGAAGATCTGCGCCGCGCCGGCCGCCGCCTCCTCCAGCAGACGGGCGAGGTTCGGGGCGGCGTGCACCGCGACCGTGGTGTCGGCCAGCCCGGTGAGCCGCTCGGCGAGCAGCTCCGCCCGCTGCCGGGCCTGGTAGTAGCGGAGCACCGCGTGGGCGGTGGCGACCAGTTCCTCCGGCTCGATCGGCTCGGTCAGGTACGCGTCCGCGCCCCGGGTCAGCCCCTGGGTGCGGTCCTGGACGTCGACCGCGTGCGCCGACACGTGGATCACCGGCATCGCCGGGTGGGCCGCCTTGATCCGCTCGCAGACCTCGAAGCCGATCATGTCCGGCAGCCGGACGTCGAGCACCACCAGGTCGATCCGGTCCACCCCGACCCGCTCCAGCGCCTCGGTGCCGGTCTCCGCCTCGCGGACCGCGAAGCCGGCCCGGCTCAGCCAGCTGACCAGCAGGTAGCGCTTGGTGCGATTGTCGTCGACCACCAGCACGGTCGCCTGGTCGCCGGCCACGGTCAGGCCTCGCCCGCCGGGAGGACGACGGTGAAGGTGCTCCCTTGGCCCGGCTCGCTGGTCAGCTCCAGGGTGCCGTCGAGCAGGGTCACCAGCCGTCGCGCGTACGGCAGGCCGAGGCCGGTACCGCCCGGCCGGCTGGTCCCCGGCACCTGATAGAACTCCTCGAAGATCCGTTCGTGCAGCTCGGGTGCGATCCCGACGCCGGTGTCGGAGACGGAGATCCGCCACCGGTCCCCTTCCCGTTCCGCGCGCATCCGGACCTCGCCCTGCTCGGTGAACTTCAGCCCATTGTGCAGCAGGTTACGCAGCACCTGGGCGAGCAGCACCTCATCCGAGCGGAGCACGGCCGGCGCCGGCGGCTCCTCCACGACCAGCTCCACCGCCGACCCGGTGGCGAGCGCCCGCAGCGTGCCGCGCAGCTGGCCGAAGAGCGCCCGCAGGTCGACCTCGGCCCAGTCCGGCTCGATCCGCCCGGACTCCGCCTTGGCCAGGTCGAGGAGGTCGTTGACGAGCGACAGCAGGTCGGCGGCGGAGGACCGGATCAGCTCCACCTGCTCGGACTGCGCGTCGGTGAGCGGGTCGGAGGCGGAGTCGGTGAGCAGCCGCCCCAACCCGATGATCGCGGTCACCGGCGCGCGCAGCTCGTGGCTGACGTTGGCCAGGAAGCGGCTCTTCGACTCGCTCGCCGCGCGCAGCTGGGCCGACTTCTCGTCCAGCTCGGCGTAGAGGGCCACCACGCCCCGGTTGGTCTCCTCCAGCTCCTCGGAGAGCTGGGTGTAGAGCGCCATCACGCCCCGGTTGGTCTCCTCCAGCTCCGCGTTGAGCACGGCCAGCTCGTCGCGGTGGCTGCGCACCTCGTCCAGCGCGGCGATCAGCTGCCCGTTCTGGGTGGCGAGCTCGTCCAGGGCGCTGGCCGGCGCGCTGCGCCCGAGCTCGGCGCGCAGCTCGGCCAGCCGCGCCGCGGGCAGCTCCGGGGCGGTGGCCGGGACACGTCGGGACATCCTCACGACCGTATCCCCCCCGTCCCTGCTCACCGCCAGGGTGTCCACCAACCGGCCCACCGCGCCGGACTGTGGCTGGTACCCGTCGTCGGGTAGCGGGCGCACCGGGGCGAGGTCGATGCGCAGGGCGTACCGGGCGTCCGACTCCTCCACGGCGAGGAAGGTGACGTCCGCACCGTCGACGATCCGCAGCAGGTCGCGGGCCACCTCGCTGAGCGCGGTGGCGACCCGGACCTGGTCCTGGTGCTCCAGCCCGACGGCCGCGGCGACCTCCCGGCCCCGCTGGCGGACCAGGAAGATGTCCTGCTCGACCCGGAGGGCCATCTGCAGGAGCGGCTCCGGCGCTCTCATTCCGGCATCCCCGCGACCAGTACGCAGGCGTCGTCCCGACGGGTCCCGGCGTCGCGCAGCAGCGTCGCGGCGACCACCAGCGGCGACCGGCCGGTCAGCCCCGGGTAGTCCTCGATCCGCCACCGGTCGACCACCCCGTCGCTCTGCATCACCAGCCGCGAGCCCGGCGGGAACGGGTAGTCGTACTCCCGGACGACGGGGCGCTGGTGGCCGGCGATGCCGGGCAGCGACACCAGCCCGCGCCGGCTCCCGTCCCCGCCGAGGACGGCGCCGGCGATGTTGCCGAGACCGGCGTAGCGCAGCACGCCGGCAGACAGGTCCAGCTCGGCCACGGCCAGGGCCGCGCCGCGGGTGTGCGACATGGACCGGTGCAGGTGCTGCACCACCACGGCGGGCGGCCCGGCTGGCGCGGCGCGGAAGGCGGCCAGCGCGGCGTAGGTGGCGGACGCGGCCAGCGGTCCGTGTCCGAGGCCGTCGCAGACCAGCACCTGGTGCCGGCCCTCGGCGACCCGGAGGGCGTGGCCGTCGCCGCTGACCTGCTCGCCGGTGATCGGCCGGGTGAGCCCGGCCGCCCAGGCCGGCGGCGGCGTCGCCCGCGAGGGCCAGACCTGTACGGCGAGGACGGTGCCCTTCCCCGGCCAGGACCAGGCGTCGTACCAGCTGGCCTGCCGGGCGATGGCGCCCAGCCCGATGCCGAGGGTGCCGGTGGTGGAGTGGCCGTCCTGCGAGGAGACGGTCAGGTCGGCCATCCCGGGGCCGGCGTCGACCGCGATCATCTCCACGCCAGCCGTGTCGCTGTCCCGGGCCGGGCGCAGCAGCAGGCTGCCCTCCTCGGCGTGCTTGACCAGGTTGCTGGTCAGCTCCGCGGCGACGATGGCGAGGTCGGCGATGCGGTTGGCGCCGAGGCCGAGCTGGTTGCCGAGGCGTTCGGCGGCCCGCCGGACGGTGCTGCCCGCGCTGCTGTTTTCGACCCGGAACCAGAGGCCCGGGTCGGCGACCACCTCGGTGGTCACCGGGACCACTTGGTGATGGTCACCCGGGTGCCCTCGCCGACCGCGCTCTTCAGGTCGAAGTCGTCGACCAGCCGGCGGGCGCCGCTGAGACCGAGCCCGAGGCCACCGCCGGTGGTGTAGCCGTCGGTGAGGGCGAGGGCCAGGTCGGAGATGCCCGGCCCGGAGTCGGCGAAGACGATCCGTACGCCGCGCCGCCGGCCATCCTCCACCGCGGTCACCTCGGCGCTGCCGCCGCCGCCGTAGATCAGCGTGTTGCGGGCCAGCTCGCTCGCGGCGGTGACCAGTTTGGTCTGGTCCACCAGGGAGAGCTTGACCGCCACCGCCACGGTACGCACCAGCTGCCGGACCCGGACCACGTCCTCGTCGCTGCCGATCGCCTGCGCCTGCGGGCGGCCCAGGTCGACGCCCGCGGTCATGCTGATGTCGCCACCGTTCCGGACTCCTCGTCCTCGGGTTCGTCGTCGTACCCGAGGCCGTCCCCGCGGCTCGCCGCGACCAGCTCCATGCCCCGCTCGACGTTCAGGGCGGTACGGATGCCGTGGAGCGACAGGCCGAGCTCGACCAGGGTGATGGCGACCGCGGGGCGCATCCCGACGACCACCGTCTCGGCGTCGAGCACCCTGGAGATCGAGGCGATGGTGGAGAGCATCCGACCGACGAAGGAGTCGACGATGTCCAACGCCGTGATGTCGATGATCACGCCGTGGGTGCCGGTCGCCACGATCCGCTCGGCCAGGTCCTCCTGGAGGAGGACCGCGGTCTGGTCGGACATGTCGATCTGGATGGAGACCAGCAGGATGTCGCCGATCTTCAGGATCGGGACCCGGTCCATCACGGCTCCCGACGCGGGTGGCGACGGGTCGTCTCGACCCCGCTCAGCCGCAGCACGTGCCGCAGCGCGTCGGCGAGGCTGGCCTTGGTGGCGATGTCCCCGAACTCGATGCCGAGCGCGACGATGGTCTGCGCGATCTGCGGGCGGATGCCGGAGATGATGCAGTCGGCGCCCATCAGCCGGGCCGCCACCACCGTCTTCAGGATGTGCTGGGCGACCTGGGTGTCCACCGCCGGGACGCCGGTGATGTCGATGATCGCGTACGGCGAGCCGGTGTCGACCAGGGTCTGCAGCAGCCGCTCCATCACCACCTGGGCCCGGGCCGAGTCCAGCGTGCCGACCAGCGGCACGGCGACCACGCCGTCCCAGATCTTCACCACCGGGGTGGAGAGTTCGAGAAGCTGCTCGGCCTGGTCGGCGATGTGGCCCTCGCGGGCCTGCACGTAGGTCTCGAAGGTGTACAGCCCCAGCTGGTCGACCACGGCGGTGAAGGCGACGAAGTCGCGCAGCGTGAACTCGACGTCGCCGGACTCCATCAGCTCGACCAGCACGTCCTTGAGGGCGTAGATGCTGATCGCGGTCTCGGTGGCGGAGAAGCCCTGCCGGGCCCGGCTGCGGGAGAGGTCGGCCAGCACCGCGCGCAGCTCGCCGGCGTCGTCCGACCGGATGTCGGACAGCCCTCGGCCGCCGGCCTTGATCATGCTACCGTGCAGCTCCTGCGCCTGCAGGCGCAGCTCGGCCTGGCTGAGTCGGCCCCGCAGCGAGGCGGCCACGACCTCCGTCCAGCGCTGGACGACGCGATCGACATTCGCGCTCAACAGGCCGACGAGCCGGCTGCCCTCTTCCGTGGTCAAAGCCATGATTACCTCCTGTGAGCTGGGCCGGCCGGACTCTACCACCGGCAGCCTGGACGGCAGTTGCCATGCGGCAAAGGAATGATCAGGCACACCTGGACCCGCTCCCGTTCTGCGTGCCACCCCCATCGTGGGATACCGTTCCACCGATAACAGGAGGTCCGAATGTCCTTGACGGTGCACACGGAACAGCGCGGCGACGTGGTCGTCGTGTCGGTCGCGGGCGAACTCGACATGGCGACCGCACCGCTGCTGCAGGACCAGATCACGGATCTGCTCGACAAGGGCCGCAGCCGCCTCGTCTTCGACCTGGCCGACGTGTCGTTCTGCGACTCGACCGGGCTGTCGGTCTTCGTGCGCGCGAAGAACAGCTCCGACGAGGCCGGCGGCGTCGTCCGGTTGGCCGCCCCGCAGCGCGGCGTGCTGCGCATCCTCGAGGTCAGTGGCCTGGTCGAGGTGCTTCACACGTACCCGACGGTCGAGCAGGCCGTCGCGGGCGACCCCACACCGGCCTCCTCCTGACCGGTTCCCTCAGCGCTCGTCCTCGATGAAGCGGGGACGGGCGATCACCATGCCCGCGGTCGTCTGCACGGCGAGCGCGCCGAGCAGGAAGCCCAGCGGTGCCGCCCAGCCGCCGGTCGCCTCGTAGAGGATTCCGACCAGCATCGGTCCGAGCGCGGCGATGACGTACCCGGTGCTCTGCGCGAAGGCGGACAGCGCGACCGTGCCCTCGGCGGTGCGGGCGCGCAGCCCGATGGCGGTCAGGATCAGCGGGAACCCGCCCTGACCCAGGGCGAGCAGCAGGACCCAGAGCGGCGCGAGGCCGTACGGCGCGAGGGCGAGGCCGAGGTAGGACGCGATGGACGCCGCGGTCAGCGAGAGCACCAACGGCCGCAGCGTGCGCAGGCGGCCGGCCAGGGTCGGCATCAGCAGCGCGACCGGCACGCCGAGCGCGGTCACCCCGGCGAGCAGCAGCCCGGCGGTCTCCGGGCGGTAGCCGGCGTCCCGGAAGAGCTGGGCAAGCCAGCCCATGATCGCGTACCCGCTGAGCGACTGCGCGCCGAAGTAGACCGCCATCGCCCACCCGAGCCGGGTGCGCTCGGGGCGGACCCGCACCCGGGCGGCCGGGGCCGCCGTCGGGGTCGCGGCCCGCTGGGCGGCGCGGGCCCGCAGCGCAAGCGGCACCCACGGGAGTACGGCCACCGCGGCCAGCCCGGCCCAGACCCCGAGACCGGCCCGCCAGGAGCCGAAGGCGTGCGCCACCGGCACCGCGGAGGCGGCGGCCACCGTCGTGCCCACCGTGAGCGCCATCGTGTACGCCCCGGTGACCAGCCCGGTGCGGTGCGGGAAGTGCTGCTTGACCAGCATCGGCAGCATGATGTTGGCGACCGCGATGCCGGCCAGGGCGAGCGCGCTGGTGAGCACGAAGACCAGCGCGGAGTCGGTGACCACCCGGAGCACCTGCCCCAGGGCGAGGGCGGCCATCGCCACCACCAGGACCCGGGCGGCCGCCCAGCGGCGGACCAGCCACGGGGTGAGCGCGCCGAGACCGGCGAAGGCGATGGTCGGCAGCGTGGTGACGAACCCGGCCATCGCGCCGGAGAGCGCCAGTCCGGTGCGTACCTCGTCGAGCAGCGCGCCGAGGCTGGTCACGGCGGCGCGCAGGTTGACCGCGACCAGCAGCATCCCGACCAGCACCAGCGCGCCGCCGGTGGCGGCCGACGGCGTCCGGGCCGGGGGCGCGGCAGCGGCCGGCGCCGGGCCGGGCGTCAGGTCGGCGACGGGTACGGCCGGGTCGGCGACGCGAGGCGCGGTGGAGGGGGTGGGTGACGGGGCCATGATCTCCAACCTACAATCATGGGATGAATTTCGGCAGGACTTGTAACCGGTGACACCGTCGGTCGGTTCCGTCGCCGTGCCCCCGCGCGGCCATCGGGTACGCCAGACCATCGAGCAGCTCAGGGCCCGGATCCTCGGCGGCGATTGGCCGGTCGGCGGGCGCATCCCCACCGAGCCGCAGCTGGTCGCCGCGCTCGGGGTGGGGCGGAACACAGTCCGCGAGGCGGTCCGGGCGCTGGTCCACGCCGGGGTGCTGGAATGCCGGCAGGGTTCCGGCACGTACGTGCTCTCCACCGACGAGCTGGCCCCGGTGGTGGCCCGCCGGCTCACCGACGACCGGATGGCCGAGGTGGTCGAGGTCCGGCGCGCCTTCGAGGTGGAGGCGGCCCGGCTGGCCGCGCTGCGGCGTACGCCGGAGGACCTGGCGGCGCTCGACGGCGCGCTCGCCGCCCGGGAGGCCGCCTGGCGGTCGGGCCGGGTCGCGCAGTTCGTGGAGGCCGACGGCGCGCTGCACACGGCGGTGGTGGCCGCCGCCCACAACGGCATGCTCGCCGAGCTCTACGCCTCGGTCGGCACGGCGCTGCGCAGCACCGTCGCCCAGGCGATGGGGGACGCCCTGGAGCCCGAGCGGTACGTCGACCACGGTCGACTCGTCGACGCGATCAGGGCCGGCGATCCGGCGCGCGCGGCGATCGAGGCCGGCGCATTTCTGGAGCCGCCGTCGGGGGCATAGGTTGTGCCGGACCCCGAAAACCGGACAGCACGGGAGTGTGGATGCTCAAGGGCTTCAAAGACTTCATCATGCGCGGCAACGTCGTCGACCTGGCGGTCGGTATCGTCATCGGCGCCGCGTTCACCGGTGTGATCACGCAGTTGACCAAGTCGTTCCTGGAACCACTGGTCCGCGTGATCATCGTCCTGATCACCGGCAACGAGAACGGCATCAGTGGCTCGACCCCGGAGTTCCGCGGCGTCCAGTTCGACTGGGTGGCCTTCGTCAACGCGGTGATCACCTTCGCGCTCACCGCGGCGGCGCTGTACTTCCTGGTCGTCTACCCGATGAACCGGCTCGCCGAGCGGCGCAAGCGGGGCGAGGAGCCGCCGCCCTCGGCGCCGAGCGAGGAGGTCAAGCTGCTCACCGATATCCGGGACGCGCTGGTCGCCGCCGGCCAGACCATCCCAGGACAGCAGCGGGGGGCGCTGGACGACGTGCTGGGTCGTCGGACGGAGCCGCCGGCGCCGCGCTGACGGACCGCATCGCACATCGGCCCCTGTGGGAATCCCGCAGGGGCCGGCGTGTGTCGTACACATGTTCGATAGAGTCCCGCCATGGAGCAGCGCAGGCACTGGTGGAACGGCAAATGGGGACGGCTGGCCCGGCGGGACGTCTTCCTCCGGGTGGACGCCGACCGCTGGCACGTGGAGCAGCGGGCCGGCGGCGCGGAGGGCGTCTCCCAGTTCTACGAGTACGGCAGCGCCGAGGAGGCCGAGGAGACCGTGCGGGCCCTGCTGGCGGGGACGGACGGCTGGCGGGAGCTCTCCCCGCGCCCGCCAAGTGCTTGGGCCCCGCCGGCGGGTGAGTGACTCCGCCCGCCGGTTTAGCGCCGGGCGGGGCCGGGAACCGCTCGGAAATGGAGCAGCAGGGCACCAAGCAGCAGGCGGTCATCTCCCGGGTCACCACCGGCATGCGGGTGGTCGACACGGTCGGCGTGGAGGTCGGCACCGTCGACCTCGTCCAGCGGGGCGACCCGAACGCCGTGACCGTGCAGGCGCCGACCGCCGACCCGGGGAGCAGCCTGGACGAGCTGATCGAGTCGGCGGCGGTCGAGGAGCCCGACGTGCCGGCCGACCTGGCGGCCCGGCTGCTGCGCACCGGCTACCTCAAGGTCTCCACCGAGCTGGCCCGCACCGGTGCCGTGTACGTGCTGGCCGACCAGATCGCCGCGGTCACCGACAACCAGGTACGTCTCGACGTCCCCCTCGGTGACCTCCCCCCGGAAGAGTGAGCCAGCGGTGGCGCCCCCGGCCGGCGGTGACACGCCCGGCAGGCGGTGGCTGTCGGGCTTCCTGTGGAGCTGATGTCGTCAACGACTCACGGCGACCAGCGAGCGTCCGGGCGACCTCCGGCACCGTCGCTGCGACGCTGATGTCGTCGACGACATCAGCTCAAAAGGACCGCGCAGGGACGTGCGGCGCGCCGGCCCGCCCGGGACCGGCGACCGGCGACCGGCGTTCTAGTGTCGAGCGATGTACATGGTCATCGGTGAGCAGCGACTGCCGGCCGCCGGGCCGGAGGAGCGCCGGGCGCAGTTCGCGCACATGGCGGAGGTGGTCCGGCGGAGCCCCGGGTTCGTCCACGGCTGGTGGGGCCCGGACGAGGCGGACCAGGACACCGGGCACGCGCTGGTCCTCCTCGACACCCGGGAGCACGCGCTGGAGTTCGCGGCCACCGTCGAACGGTTCGTCACCGGCCTGCGGCTGCGGGTGATGGCGGTCGACGTGACGGTCAACGCCCCCTGACGTCGACGACCCGAGCCGACGCGTCCTCGGGAACCGGCGTGGTCCCGGGCGCTGGCGCAGCCTCCCGAGCTGGCGCGGCCTCCGGAGCTGGCGCGGCCTGCGAAGGCGGCGTGACTTCCCGGGCGGGGGGCGCGGGACGGCGGTGGAAGAGCAGCAGCATCAGCCAGCCGGCGAGCAGGCCCCAGAACGCGCCGCCGACCCCGAGCAGACTCACCCCGGAGGCGGTGACCACGAAGGTCACCACGGCGGCCTCCCGGCTCTCCGGTTCGGCGACCGCCGAGGAGACGGCGGTGGCGAGCGCGCCGAGCAGCGCCAGCCCGGCCACCGCCTCGATCAGCACCGGCGGGGAGAGCAGCACCAGCGCGGTCGCCACCCCCGCGCCGAGCCCGAGCAGCGCCATCCCCACCCCGGCGGTGACCGAGGCGATCCAGCGGCGCTCCGGGTCCGGGTGGGCGTCCGGCCCGGCGGCCAGCGCGGCGGTGATCGCAGCGAGGTTGACCGCGTGCCCGCCGACCGGCGCGCCGAGCGCGGTGGCCAGCCCGGTGACCCGCAGCGCCGAGGAGAGCGGCGGCCGGTAGCCGTAGCCGCGCAGCACCGCCGCGCCGGGGACGTTCTGCGCGGCCATGGTGACCAGGAAGAGCGGCAGCGCCAGCCCGACCACCGCGGGCAGGCTGAACGCCGGCACGGTCAGCTCGACCACCGGCCGGAGGCCGGCCACCCGGCCGGTGGGTGAGGTCAGCGCGATCGCCACCGCCGCCACCACCAGCGCGGCCGGTACCGCCCAGCGCCGGGCGAACCGGTGCAGCACCAGCCAGGTGACGATCACCGGCGCGGCCAGCGCCGGCACCTCGACCAGCGCGCGGACCGGGGCGGTGCAGAGCGGCAGCAGCACCCCGGCCAGCATCGCCGCCGCCACCGGCCCGGGGATCGCGGCCACCGCCCGGCCCAGCGCCGGGAAGAGCCCGGCGGCGACGATCAGCAGCCCGCAGAGGACGAACGCGCCGACCGCGGCGGGCCAGCCGCCGGGGACCGGCCCGGTGGCGACCAGCAGCGCCGCGCCCGGCGTGGACCAGGCGATCGCGATCGGCATCCGGTGCCGCAGCCCCAGCCAGACCGCGCACAGCCCGGACGCGACGCTGACCGCGAGCAGCCCGGAGGCCGCCTGCGCCTCGTCGGCGCCGACCGCCCGCAGCCCGGCCAGCACCACGGTGAACGAACTGGCGAAGCCGACCAGCGCGGTCACCGCGCCGGCCAGCACCGGTTGCAGACGTTCCGCCATCGCCGCACCCCCGTCTCCGGTATCGCGGCCACCCTAGCGGCGCCCGTCGGCGGGTCGGCCCCCGTCCAGACGCCCGCTCACGAGCCGGGACCGGCCGGCGGCACCCGCCTGGCACGCGCCCGCGCAGCGGAGTGCCGGCCGGCGGCCACGTCAGCCCGACCAGGCGCCGGAGGGACCGGGAGCGCCGCCGGGCGGGCCCACGCCGTCAGCCCAGCGGGCGGGCCGGGAGGCGGTGCTGCACCGCCCAGAGCGCCGCCTCGGTCCGGGACGCCGAACCGGTCTTGCGGAGCAGGTTCGACACGTGCACGGTGACCGTCCGCACCGAGATGCCCAGCGCCCGGGCCGCCTGCTTGTTCGACATCCCGGCAACCAGGCAGCCGAGCACCTCTTCCTCCCGGCCGGTCAGCTCGGCGTCCGGTGGGGCGGCCGGTCGGGGCGCCGGCAGCCGCAGGTACTCCGGCAGCGGCTGGCGGACCAGCGCCTCCGGGTCCCGCCCGGAGTGCGCGGCGAGCAGCTCGGTGAGGACGTACGGGTTGCCGCCGGTGCGCTGCCAGACGGCGGTGGCCACCCGGTCGGTCGGGCGTCGGCCGTCGTACACCTGGGTGAGCACCTGGGCCACCTCGGGGACGCCGAGCGGGCCGAGGTGCTGGCGCACCGTGCCGCGTACCCCGCAGAGCCGGGCCAGGGCGCGGACGGCGAGGTCCGGCGCGACCGCGTCGGCCGGCGGCCGGCTCGCCACCACCAGCAGGGCCGGCAGCTCCGGCGCGGTGGCCAGCTCGGCGACCAGGTTGAGGCTGGCCGGGTCGAGGGCGTGCAGGTCCTCCACCACCAGCACGGCCGGGCCGGCGCCGACGAGCAGCCGGACGGTCCGCACGGCGAGGCGGAGCAGGGTGCCCGGCGCGTAGCGCTCGCGCGGGGCGGTGGGCTGCTGGGCGAGCCAGGCCAGCGCGTCGGCCGGCAGGTCGAGCCCGCTGGTGTCCCGCCCGCTCAGCACGGCGGCCAACCAGTCGTACGGGGCCGGGGCGTGCACCCGGGCGGCGCCGGAGAGGACCACCGCCGGACGCGGGGTGAAGCTCTCCACGGCGGCCCCGACGAGCAGGCTCTTGCCCACCCCGGCGGCGCCGGTGATCACCGTGACGGCGGGTGACGGCCGCCCACCCTCGGCCACCGTCGACCACGCCCGGTCGAGCTCGGCATGCTCGCCGGCCCGCCCGACCATGGACACCGGCATCATTTTCCCACCCTACGCACTAGTGCGTAGAGACGAAGGCAGGGTGTTTCGGGCAAGCTTGTCGTATGACGCTGATCCTCCGCTCGGCCATCCTCAATGACGTCGGCCTGGTCCGCACCAACAACGAGGACTCCGCCCTCGCCGGTGACCGCCTGGTGGCGGTGGCGGACGGCATGGGTGGGCTGCCGGCCGGCGAGGTGGCCAGCGAGATCGTAATCCGGATCCTGGACGAGCTGGTCCCGCCGACCGCCCCGGACGAGGCCGCCGACGCGCTGCGCGCCGTCGTGGCCACCGCCAACCAGCGCATCCGCGCCGCCATCGCCGCCGACCCGGCACGCGACGGCATGGGTACGACGCTGACCGCCGGCCTGCTCGCCGGCGACACCCTGGTCCTCGCCCAGGTCGGCGACTCCCGCTGCTACCTGCTGCGGGGTGGGGAGCTGACCCAGCTCACCCGGGACGACACCTTCGTGCAGGCGCTGGTCGACCAGGGCACGCTCTCCCCCGACCAGGCCCGGCACCACCCGCAGCGGTCCCTGGTGACCCGCGCCGTGCAGGGCGCGGACGCGCCGCCGGCGATCGGGGTGCTGACCATGTTCGCCGGCGACCGGCTGCTGCTGTGCAGCGACGGGCTCTCCGACTACGTCGAGGACGCGGCGATCCGGGCCGCGCTGACCACCTACGGCGACCGCCAGCAGTGCGGCGAGCAGTTGGTCAAGCTGGCCCACCAGGCCGGCGCGCCGGACAACGTCACGGTGGTGGTCTCCGACCTCGCCAAGGGCTGAACCGGACCAATCGGGTTGCGGCGGTCCGCCGGGCGGGTTGGGATGGACGGATGCTCATCCGCCGCTTGGCCGCCGAGGAACGTCTGACCACCAGCTTCCCGCTCCAGGCGTACGCCTTCGAGGCGTCCCCGCTGACCCGGGAGCGGGTCGAGGCGTTCCACCGTTACCTGCCGTACAACAAGGGCAACCGGACGCTGGTCGTCGAGGAGGATGGCGAGACCTGCGCGGCGGCGAGCGCCGTCCCGATGCGGCAGAACCTGCGCGGCGCGGTGCTGCCGATGGCCGGGGTGGCCGGCGTCGCCACCCACCCGCTGGCCCGCCGGAAGGGACACGTCCGGGCGCTGCTGCACCAGCTCCTCGACGAGATGCGCGACGGCGGGCATCCGCTGACCGCGCTGTACCCGTTCCGGGCCAGCTTCTACGAGAAGTTCGGCTACGTCGGGCTGCCCCGGGCGCGTACCGTCCGGTTCTCCCCCGCCGACCTGGGCCCGCTGCTGCGCGCGGAGCTGCCCGGCACGGTGACCTGGGAGCGGATCGGCGCCGGTTACGACCGGTTCCGGTCGTTCACCGAGCGCTGCCTGCGCGAACGGCACGGCTTCGCGATCTTCCCCGACTTCCGGGACGTCGGGCTGCGCGACCGGGACGACCGCTGGCTGCTCACCGCGACCATCGACGGCAGCACCGTCGGCGCGCTCACCTACCGGATCGACGACCACGGCGGCGAGCTGGTCGGTGACGACCTGCTCGCCACCGACCCGTACGCCCGGGCGCTGCTGTTGCAGTTCCTCGCCCGGCACGTCGACCAGGTGGAGCGGATCAGCCTCCAGGTGCCCGCCGACGAGCTGCCCGAGCTGTGGCTGACCGACCTGGCCGTGCACGTGGAGGCGCGGGTGGCCCGCCCCGGATCGTCGGCCCCGATGGCCCGGCTGCTGACCGTGGACGCCCTGGCCGGTCTGCCCGCCGGCCCGGGCCGGGTCCGGGTCGAGCTGGTCGGCGACCGATGGCTGGCCGGCACCCACCTGCTCGACGGCGCCACCGGCCACCTGGAGCTGACCTCCGGCGGGCCGGCGCCGACCGCGACGCTCACCGCCGCCGGGCTCTCCGCGCTGGCGTACGGGGTGCTCGACCCGGCCGAGGTGGACGTACGCGGGCTGGGCGACGTCGGCCCGGACGCGGCGGTCGAACTGCGCCGCCTCTTCCCCCGCGCCCACCCCCACCTCTTCGCCGACTTCTGACCCACCCCCACCCCCGCCCTCGGGGGCGGGTGAGGCACGGGCCGGTTTTCCGGTCCGGCGCCGGGGTACCGTCCGGCAGATGCCGGAGTGGTTGCAAGCGGCGGCCTGGGGTCTGCTGGCCGGGTCGGCCCTGTTGATCGGGGCGGTGCTCGGGTTCTTCGCCCGGGTGCCCCGGAAGGTCATCGCGTCGATCATGGCGTTCGGCGCGGGCGTGCTGCTCTCCGCCGTCTCGTTCGAGCTGATCGCCGAGGCGCACGAGCAGGGCGGCCTGCTGCCGACCGCGATCGGGGCGGCCGGCGGGGCGCTGGCGTACACCGGGGCGAACGTGCTGCTGGCCCGGCGGGGCGCTGGCGTACACCGGGGCGAACGTGCTGCTGGCCCGGCGGGGCGCCCGGCACCGCAAGCGCTCCGGCGACGAGCAGCCCTCCGAGCAGGAGCAGCCCGGGTCCGGCTCGGCGATCGCGGTGGGCGCGCTGCTGGACGGCGTACCCGAATCGGTGGTGATCGGCGCGAGCCTGCTCGCCGGCGGCCCGGTCAGCCTGGTCACCGTGGTCGCGGTCTTCCTGAGCAACGTGCCGGAGGGGCTGTCGAGCGCCGCCGGCATGCGGCAGGCCGGCCGTTCCCGGCGGTACGTCTTCCTGCTGTGGACGGCGATCGCCCTGGTCAGCGGCGCGGCGGCGCTCGCCGGCTACACGCTGCTCGGCGGCGCGCCGCCGGAGGTGCTGGCCGCCATCACCGCGCTCGCGGCCGGCGCGATCCTCGCGATGATCACCGACACCATGGTCCCCGAGGCGTTCGAGGACGCCCATCTGCTGGTCGGCCTGATCACCGTCCTCGGCTTCCTGGTCGCCTTCGCCATCTCCCACGCCTGACCGCGCACCTGATCCACACCCATGTCGCCGATCCGGCGGCATCCGGGTAGGCGGGACACCGCCACATCGCCGACGTGGGTGTCGATCACGAGGGGCGGGAGACCGGCTTTAGGACTGGGTTAAGCCGGCCCGGCGGATTCGTCCGACGGCGGGTCGGGCTCCTAGCATCGGACGGTGCGCGTGAAATCCGTTGTCACTCTGCTCGTCCTCGGTGTCGCCACCGCCACCCTGCCCGCCTGCGGCGGTCAGGCCAGCGGCCGCCAGCCGGTGACCGTGTCGGCCACCGGCACCGCAGGCGCCACCGCTCCGGCCGCCGCCGCCCAGCCGACCGGCGCCCCGGGCGCGCGGTCCGGTCTCGGCGGGCCAGGGAAGAGCGCCTCGCCGAAGCCGTCGCCGTCGAGCGGCACGGTGCTGAAGGCGGGCAACCCGAACGGCCGCGCCACGGTGCCGGCCGAGGCGCGGGCGGTCGACACCTCCCGTCCGACCAGGACGATCGGCACCGGCACGCCGGCGAGCTGCACCTCCGACGCGGTGGTGAAGGCGGTCGCGGCCGGCGGCATCATCACCTTCGACTGCGGCCCGGCGCCGGTGACCATCCGGATGAAGGCCACCGCGAAGGTCCGCAACGCCAACGGGCCGAAGATCGTGCTGGACGGCGGCGGCAAGGTCACCCTCAGCGGCGGCGGCGACCGGCGCATCCTCTACATGAACACCTGCGACGGCGCGCAGGGCTGGACCACCTCGCACTGCCAGAACCAGGACCACCCGCAGCTCACCCTGCAGAACCTGACCTTCGCCGACGGCAACTCCACTGGCGACCGGACCGAGGGCGGCGGGGGTGGTGCCATCTTCGTCCGTGGTGGGCGGGTGAAGGTGGTCAACTCCCGCTTCGTCGACAACCGCTGCGACCGTACCGGGCCGGACCTGGGCGGCGCGGCGCTGCGGGTGCTCAGCCAGTACGACAACAAGCCGGTGTACGTGGTGAACAGCACCTTCACCGGCGGGGTCTGCGCCAACGGTGCCGCGCTGAGCAGCATCGGCGTCTCCTGGGTGGTGCTGAACAGCGTGCTCAGCGGCAACAGGGCGGTCGGCGACGGCGCCAACCCGGCCAGGGCCGGCACCCCGGGCGGCGGCAGCGGCGGGGCGATCTACTGCGACGGCAACGAGTTCACCGTGCGGATCGCCGGCACGATCGTCGAGAACAACCACGCCAACGAGGGCGGCGGCGCGATCTTCTTCGTCAGTAACAACCGCACCGGCACCATGAAGATCGAGAACTCGAACCTCCGCCGCAACCCCAGCGACGCCTTCGAGACCCGGGGCCTCCCCGGCATCTTCTTCCTGGGCGCCCGCCCGCCCGCGATCACCGGATCGAAGCTCACCTGACCCCCCGAACCACCCTGTTGGGGTTGCCTTGGCCGGGGGTCCGGCCCTTGAGCAGTCCTGCGGGGCGGCCGGGGAGGTCGGGGGTGGCGGACAGGGGTGGGGCGTTGGTGTGGGAACCCTGGGCCATGCCGGCGAAGAGGTCCTTGAGGGCGGTCAGGGCGTCCACCTTGGGGTGCCAGCCGAGTTCCGTTTCGGCGCGCTCGCTGGACATCAGCGGCGCGTTCAGGCCCAGCTCCACCCAACCGGCGTCCACCGGTTGCAGCCGGAACCGCCAGGTCAGCGCGGCGGCGGCGCGCAGCACCGGGGCGGCCACCGGGATCGTCCAGCCCTTGAAGTGGCGGGCCACCAGCTCCGGGGCCAGCACCGGGTCCGCGGCGACGTTGAACGCGCCGCGTGCGTCACCCAGGACCGCCTTCGCGTACGCGTCGGCGACGTCGTCGGCGTGCACCGCCTGCATCCGCAGCCGGCGGTTCGCGGGTACGACCGGGATGCGCCCGTAGCGCAGCAGCCGGACCGGGGCGAGCGGCCCGAGGAAGTACCGGGTGATCTCGGTGCCCGCGTCCCGCTGGAAGGTCAGCCCGGGGCGCAGCCGGACCACCCGTAGCTCCGGGTGCTCCCGCTCGACCTGGTCGAGCATCGCCTCGACCTCGGCCTTGTCCCGGCTGTACGACGACCCGGGCACCCCGGTCGCCGGCCAGCGCTCGCTGATCGGGTGGTCCTTCGGGCCGGGCGCGTAGGTGCCGACCGACGAGGCGTACACCAGGGCGGGAACCCCGGCCTGGACGGCGGCCTCGGTCACCGCGCGGCTGCCGCCGACGTTGGTCCGGTGCAGCGTGCGCTGGTCGTGGCTGGGCTGGATCTGCCAGGCCAGGTGCACGACCGCCTGGGCCGCCGCGAAGATCGCGGCGAGCGTGCCGGCCGCGCCCGGCGCCCCGACGTCGCACGAGTGCCACTCCACCTGGTCGTACGGCTCACCGGCGTCCGGACCGGGCAGCCGCCGGGCGACGCCGACGAGCTCCAGCCCCGGCTCCTGACGCAGCCGGCGCAGCACTGCCGTCCCCACGTTGCCGCTGGCGCCCACCACCACGATCCGCATGCGACCTGCGGTACCCGCTGAACCGGACTCCAACCCCCGGACCGGTCAGGGGCGGGGCGACTGGCGTACCCAGCTCTTCTCCTGCCGGCGGCGGCCCTGCGTGGCGGCCAGGCAGCGCGGGCAGATGAAGCCGACCGGGTCGGCCTGGGTGAGCACGTCGGTCGAGGTGTAGTCGAACGGCACGTGCGGGAATCGGCGCAGCCGGGTACGGCTGAGCTGGAGGCCGCATGCGGTGGAGTTCTGGCCGGGCTGCCAGGCGTGCACCTCGCCGCCGGGCTGCCGTACGCCGTCCGGGCCGACCTCCTCGCTGGACGCCGCGACCGCCGGGGTGCTGCTCATCCTCATGCCGTCCCGGTTCCCCACTCCCGCGCTTTCAGACCCGGTCGCCCGCTTGATCGACTCCGTCACGCGGGCCGGGACAGCAGCGCGGCGACCAGGCAGGCGAAGGCGGCGGCGTTCGTGACCGTGCGGGCCAGGTTCCACCGCACCCAGGTCGCCTCGAAGGTCGCCCGCACGGCACCGAGGTCGGCGATCCGATCCACCGGCCCGGCCGCGTCCAGCCGATCGTTGAGCGGCACGCTGAAGCGCATGGTGATCAGCAGGGTCGCGCCGTAGAACACCAGCGCCGCGATCGTCCAGGCCAGCACCCGGCCGCCGACGGTCAGGTGCAGCGCCACCGCCAGGCCGATCAGCAGCACCGCGCCGAGGAAGGCGGCGAGGAACCAGCCGTTGAGGATCCGCCGGTTGATCGACTGCATGGTCCCGACGAAGGTCCGGTCGTCGACCGCCGCCAGGCCCGGCATGACCGAACAGGAGTACGCGAAGAAGAGCCCCGCCATCAGCCCGGTGACTCCGGTGGCGGCGGCCAGCGCGATCGTTCTCATGCCCACCAGCTCACCCTGTTCCGCCTGTCGCGGCCATGGTCCAGGGGCTCGAGGGCATGCGTGAGCGTCTGGGCCGGCGTCCCGCCGCAGCCGGCCGGAAGCCGGAACGCCCCGGCGGCTGAGGTCCGGTAGCCTGGTGCCGCGGGCCGCTAGCTCAATGGCAGAGCTGTGGACTTTTAATCCATAGGTTCAGGGTTCGAGTCCCTGGCGGCCCACCATCTACCGCCTCTGAACTGCTAAAACGCCGGGAAGAGATCATCGGGCACAACCAGGGCACAAACTAGCCGCGATCTTGGCTAGCGGGGGTGCTGGGCCGCTTGCCGGCGGCCTGGCGTAGGAGCTGCCCGACGACGCCGCGCGGGCGGTCCTTCTTCGGCAGCCAGTGGACGTAGGTCTCCAGAGTGATCCGCAGGTTGGCGTGCCTCAGCGCCTTCTGGACGTCCTGCGGCTCGAAGCCGTTGCTCATCAGCGTGGTGGCGAAGAAGTGGCGCAGGGAGTGGAAGGTGCCTTCCTTCGGCCAGCCGGCGGCCTCACGCCAGCCCGCCCACAGTTCCGCCCAGTAGCGATCGTTGAGCAGCTTTCCCCGGGCCAAGGTGAACAGGAGCGCTACCGGGCGGGAGGGCGGGTCGATGGCATACGGGATGGCAGGAGGTCGATGCGTCCGTCGAGCGAGGACGGCACGGCACGCATGCCCAGTTGCCCATACCAGACCTGAGAGACTACTCTCGAGACATGTCTCTCACGAATCGCTACGGGGACTTCGAGATCACCGACCCGCAAGCGCTGCGGGCGCTGGCCCACCCAGTCCGGTTGGCCATCCTGGACCACCTCCAGCGGCACGGCCCCTCCACGGCGACCCAGCTATCACCCCACGTAGGCGCCACACCCTCAGTCGTGAGCTGGCATCTGCGGCACCTCGCGTCGTTTGGCCTGATCAAGGGCTGGGATGGTGCGAGCAGCAAACGGGAGCGCTGGTGGCAGGCCGCAGCAAAGGGCTTCCGCTTCAATCTGCCCGACGATGCCGAGGGCCAGAGCGCCGCGCGTCAACTGCAAGGCGAGAGGTTCGCGCAGTACGCCGAGCTTCCCCAGCATTGGCTGTTACACGACGAGCCCCGACTAGATACCCAGTGGCGGCGGCTAGCCGGCATGGCCGACACCCGCATCGTGGTAACCGCCGAGGAACTCCGCCAGATCGAGGACGCCGTTGAGGAACTCCTCGCCCCGTACGTGCAACGCAAGGACCACGAGTCACCTGCCGGTGCTCGTGGCGTACGAACGCTGCGATACGTCATGCCTGAGCCCGGCGCTGATGAATCGTCCCCGGCATGACCGCCGCGACCGCCGCGCCAACGTCGTCCCTGCGGGGCAACCGAAGGTTCCGCGCATTCTGGCTCGGCGAAACGATCTCGCAGTTCGGGGACCGGATCACTGAACTGGCCCTGCCATTGATCGCTGTCACGATGCTGGCCGCGACGCCCCGCCAGGTCAGCGTTCTCACCGCGCTGATCTGGTTGCCGTACCTACTCGGGTTGTTCGTCGGGGCCTGGGTGGATCGGCGCACCCACAAACGTCGCTTGCTCATCGCCGCTGACCTGGCCCGGGCTGCTGTGCTGCTCAGTCTTCCCGTGGCCTACCTGCTCGACGCGGTTACCCTGACCCAGCTCTACGTCGTTGCACTGCTCACCGGCGCCGGGGCGGTGCTGTTCGGCATGGCGTACCAGTCGTTCTTCGTGGTGCTCGTGCCGCCGTCGGCCTACATCGACGCGACGAGCAGGTTGAGCCTGAGCCGGGCCGGGTCATCCGTTGCCGGCCCCGCCGTCGGGGGCGCGCTCATGCAGGCGCTGACCGCTCCGGTCGCGGTCATCGTCGACGCCGCGTCGTTCCTGGGCTCCGCGCTGGTGATCGGCCGTATCCCGGTGACCGAGGTCCCACCACCGCCGAACCGGTCATCGACCATTGCCCTGGTCCGTGAGGGCCTCGCGCTGGTGCTACATCACCCGGTGCTACGCGCTGCGCTCGGTTGCACCAGCACCGTGAACTTCTTCACGTTCATCGCCAACGCGCTACTGGTTCTGTACGCCAGTCGCGAGCTTGACCTGTCGGCGGGCGCCATCGGCCTCGCCTTCGGTGTCGGTGCCATCGGCGCACTAGGTGGCGCAGCCCTGGCGCCACGCGTCTCGCGAGCGTTCGGGGTGGGACGTACCGCGATCATCGGCGCCATCCTGTTTCCCGCGCCACTGGCCCTGATGGCGCTGGCCGGCGGACCGACCTGGGCCAAGATTGCGGTGCTCGCCGTCGTTGAACTGATCTCTGGCATCGGGGTCATGCTCATGGACGTCAACCTCAATGCGCTCATCGCAAAGGTCACCCCGGACGAGGCTCGTGGGCGCAGAGCTGGCGCGTACAGCGCCGTCAACTACGGCATCCGGCCGGTCGGTGCAGTGGTCGGCGGCTGGCTCGGCACGACCGTTGGGTTACGCCCCACCCTGATCATCGCCGGCGCTGGAGGAGTTCTCGCAGCGCTCTGGCTGCTCGCCTCACCAGTACGCCGTATCGCGACCATCGACGACCCCACGCCGGCCCCGAAAATGGTCAACGAGCACTAGGTCCAGGCCGTCGCCAGGCCGTCAAAGGTCGACGTGGGGTCCGGCTCAGTTGTGTGCGTTGATGGAACCATCGTGATCGGGCTTGGCGACGGCCGCCTTGGCAGCCCGCTCGATCTTCGTGCGCCGGGCTTCCCAGAACGCCGCGTCGCGTTGCGAATTCGCGTACTTAGCTGCTGTCCCTGTAGAGCCATCGAGCTGTTCGCGCAAGATGTCGGCGTGTCCGGCGTGCCGGCTGGTCTCGGTGAGCACATGGACCAGGATGTTGAACAGCTTCACGTCAGGGCGCGGCCACCACGGCACGTGGCCAGGCGAGTCGATGGCGAGGGCGCTGATCGTCGCGTCCGAGTGCTTCCACACGCGACGGTAACGGTCGATGATCTCCTCGCGCGTCTCGTGCCCGGTCGCCCACATGTCGGTGCCACGTTCGGCGGCGTCGTCCCACCGGGGCAGGGGCTCGGGGAACGGCCGGTCGAAGACCTCGCCGAAGTACCTGGACTCCCAGATCGACAGGTGCTTGACCAGGCCGAGAAGGTTGGTTCCAGTCAAGGTCAGGGGGCGGCGTACGTCGTACTCGGGCAACCCGTCGAGCTTCCACAGCATCGTCTCGCGGATCTCACGCAGGTCGCTGTGCAGGTACTCTTTCCCGAATTCATCGATCATGGGCCACGAGCCTGCCATGCGCCGTCGATGGGCTCAACCTGGGTCAACCTGCGCCCAGCACTAGGCCGAGGGTCAACGCACGTGCTGGCCCGTCACCGAGCCTGATCACGCTGGTCTCACCAACGCACCCGGCTCAACCGGGACTACGCCCTGGTCAGCTAGCAATTGGCGGCTGCCGTACTAGCTGGGCAAACGCCACGACGCGGTTACCACCACCAGGTCGCATCCGGTTCGGGTTCTGCCACCATTGGGTCCACCCGTGTGGCGGTACGCGAACTTACCGTTTGCAGGTAGTCGATCAAGGGCTGGCTCCGGGGCCAGCCTTGATCGTTGTCGAGGTGCTGTCCCTCGTTGACGCTGTTGCGCCCTCTGCGTGACGCTCTCGTGGGTCGGGTCTTCTCAAATGCTCGAGGCGCATCGCAACGAATGTGGCGTGGCGCCCGGTGTGGCGGGCTTGTTCGGCGACGAGTTGGCACAGTCGCCCGGCACTAGCCGAATCGATGCCCCCGCTGATGCCGAGGACCAGGGCCCGATGGCCGGCCGTGATCAGCTGGTCGACGAGGAACTGTGCTCGCCGGTCGGCCTCTACCGCAGGGCCGAACCCGGCTGTCACCGCCAGGTCCTCGGCGATGTGTCGCTGCCATCCGGCTGGCGCGGTGTGTGCGTGGCTCATCGGCGCACCTGCTGGGTCGGCTCGGGATAACGGGCGCCGTTGACGGTGACGCGCAGCGTGTACACGGAGGTGCCGGCGGTGATGAACAGGTGGTTGCGTTTCGGCCCGCCGAAGGTGAGGTTGGCGACGGACTCGGGCAGCAGCAGCTTGCCGATGAGGGTGCCGTCGGGGTCGAAGCAGTGCACCCCGTCCCAGGCCGCGGCCCAGACCCGGCCCTCGGCGTCGAGACGCAGGCCGTCGAAGCGTCCGAAGTCGCACTCGGCGAAGATCTTCCCGCCGGTCAGGGTGCCCTCGGCGGTGACGTCGAAGACGCGGATGTGACTGGGTTCCTGGCGGGTGTCGGCGATGTAGAGCCGCTGCTCGTCGGCGGAGAAGGCGAGACCGTTGGGCCGGCAGAAGTCGTCGGCGACGACGCGCAGGTCGCTGGTGGCCGGGTCGAGGCGGAACACGTAGCAGGCGTCACCGAACTCGCTGTGGCCCTTGTTGCCCTCGTAGTCGCTGTCGATGCCGTAGCTCGGGTCGGTGAACCAGATCGTGCCGTCGGCACGTACGACGACGTCGTTGGGGCTGTTGAGCCGCTTGCCCTGGTAGCGGTCGGCGAGCACGGTGACGGTGCCGTCGTGTTCGGTGCGGGTGACCCGCCGGTTGCCCTGCTCGCAGGTGATGAGCCGACCCTGGCGATCGACGGTGTTGCCGTTGGCGTAGCCCGAGGAGTGTCGGAAGACGCCCACAGCGCCGGTGGTCTCGTCCCAGCGCAGCAGCCGGTCGTTGGGGATATCGCTCCAGACCAGGTACCGGCCGGCCGGGAAGTACGCCGGGCCCTCTGATTTGCGTGAGCCGGTGTGCAGCCGTTCGACGACGAAGTCGCCGTTGCAGTAGCGGAAGCGCCCGTCGAGCATCTGGAACTCGGCAGGGATGGTCTCAGCCACCAAACTCTCCTCGCCTTTAGGATGAAATTCGGTAAGAAGTCTTTCCTACAGAATCTGATATGGTCAACAGCAGAGTTGTCCGTTTCACATCTCGGAGCGCGTATGGACGGCATCGACCGGGCTTTGCTGGCACAGCTGCAGGTCGACGCGACGCAGTCGTACGCGTCCTTGGGTCGGGCGGTCGGGCTGTCGGCTGGGGCGGCCCATGAGCGGGTGCGCAAGCTGCGCGAGCGCGGTGTCATCCGGCGTACTGCCGTCGACGTCGATCCGGCCGCGGCCGGCCGCGGCGTGCTGTCCTACGTCATGCTGCAGGCAAGCGCCTGGATGGGCGACCCGCCGACCGGCGACGCGCTGGCGGATATACCCGAGATCCAGGAAGCGCACATCATCGCCGGGTCGGCGTCGTTGCTGGTGAAGATCCGCACCTCGACCACCGAGGAGCTGCAGGCCGTGCTGCGACGAGTCTTCGCCGTCGACGGCGTCACCGGCACCCAGACCATCGTCGTGCTGGAGACCTTCTTCGAGCGGCCCATGTTTCTCGGCGGCAACGGTTCCAGCTGACCCCGCCTCGGGCGGCGACGTCGGACCGTCTTTGCGGGCGACCACCTACTCGCCGATCGGTGTCTGCTGAGGAGGAAACGGATCAGCCGGGTATCGGGCCTTATCCACGGTCCGGCGGGGCGCGGCGGCCCCGGCCGGGAGCTGAGGCGCGCATGCCCTCCGGGCCGCACCCCCCGTGGCCCGGAGGGCACACCCCCCAGTGGTGCGCGCGAAGCCCCGCCCGAGGACGGGCCCACCACGCCCGCAACGAATCACACCAGCGAGGCCGGCACGGCGACAGGTGTCGAAACGGGGAGGTGACTGACCCGTCGTGTCGTTGATCCGGTTGACCCCGGCCGTCACCTGGGACGACCGTGGTAGCCCGACCGTCGAGGAGGCACGCCGATGACCCGTCAGCGCGAGACCGTGGAGGTCGACCCGGTCCTGTTCCGCGCCGTCTACGATTCGCCCGCCTCGCTGCCGGGCGAGCACCGGTGGACCACCCCGGAGCACGACGTACGCCGGATCGAGAAGCTGCTCGGCATGCCGGCGCGCAGCATCGGCGCGCCGCTGTGGGTCAGCGGCGACCAGCCGGACTGCCCGAAGTGCGGCCGGCGGGTGACCTGGCTGGACATCGTCTCGTCCGCGTTGAAGGGCGTGCACGACCCGGCGATGATCGCCACGGTCATCCTCGGCGACCGCAAGTACGTCAACACCGAGGTGCCGGACGCGATCGCCGGGGTGCACTGCGTCGACTGCCGTACCCCGATCGAGGGGCTGCGCAGCTTCAAGTGCCACAACTGGGCGTACGCCTTCGAGGCCCTGGAGGCCGTCCTGCAGCGGATGTCCGGGGCGTCAGCCGTCGGCGCTCAGCTCACGGACATGCCGCAGGCCGGGCCGCCCGTCGAGTGACACCTCGCCGGCCGGCGTGAACCCGGTGCGCCGGAGCACCGCGAGCGAGCCGGCGTTGTCCAGGGTCGTCGCGGCGGTCACCCGGCTCAGCCCGTACGCCCGGCGGGCCAGCGCGAGGACGCGGCGGACGCCGTCGGTCGCCACCCCGCGCCCGGCGGCCCGCTCGGCCACCCGATAGCCCAGCTCGGCGCCGCCGTCCGCGACGTCGACCAGGTTGAACCGGGCCAGCACCGCGCCGTCGAGCTCGGTCAGGACGTGGAAGTGGCACCGGCCGGTGTCCTGCTCGGCGAGCAGCGCCGAGTGGCGCGCGCCGAAGTCGGCGAAGTAGGCGTCACCCCGGTCCGGCACCGACCCGGCGAAGTACGCCCGGTTCTCCCGCTCGAAGCGGAGCAGCGCGTCGGCGTGGTGGGCGGCGAGCCGGTGCAGGTCGGACATCGCGCCACCCTAGCGCTCGCCGGCGGGCCGGGCGATCGCCTGCCCCCGTGAAGGTGCGGCGACGAAGGTCAGGAACAAACCCTCACCATCGCACGTGGTGGGCGGCCTTCGTGATTCCTACCGTCGGCTGGAGGTGAACGGGGTATGAACACTTGGTGAGGTGAGTGATGGCAAACGCTGGCACGACGGACGTTCCCGACATCAGCGTGGAGTGGTACCGCGACGTCGTGGGGGTGGCCGACTCCTCGCCCGGACCGGTGCAGTGGTTCGCGGTGCACTTCACCGAGGGGGCGATCCTGCTGCTCGGCGTGCTGTTCCTGCTGGCCGCCGCGCCCCGGCTGCGGCGCGGCGGGCCGTGGGAGCGGGCGGTCGCCTTGATCGCGCCGGTCGCGGTGGTGCTCGCGTACGGCTGCAGCGAGGCGCTCAAGTCGGTGGTCGACCAGGGCCGCCCCTGCCGGGGGGCGGTCGAGATCGTCGCCGCGCACTGCCCACCTTCGGGCGACTGGTCCTTCCCGAGCAACCACGCCACGATCGCCGGGGCGCTCGCCGCGGCCACCCTGCTGCTCTCCCGCCGGCTCGGGCTGCTCGCGGCACCGCTGGCGCTGCTCGCCGCGCTGTCCCGGGTCTTCGTCGGCGTGCACTACCCGCACGACGTGGCCGCCGGCCTGCTGCTCGGCGCGGTGGTGGCGCTGACGGTCACCCCGCTGGCGGCCCGACCGGTCGCCGAGGCGTTGCGCTGGCGGACCACCCGCGCCCACCCCGCCCCCGCGCCGGCCACCCGCCGCTGACCCGCCACCGCCGCCCTCCCGCTGGTTCGCGTCGGCCCGCGGGTCAGGCGCACTGGTGTTGGTTGCTGCCGGCCGTGCGGCTGATGGCGAGGCCGGTGGAAGGTTGCTGTTCGACCGTTAGCGCCCGCGTCACCCGTAGCGCTCGTAGCGGTTGCAGGGCGGTGTCAGCGCCGGTCGGGGGTCGGGCGGTTGCAGGCGCCGACGGCGGATAGCAACCGGTTGTGGGACCCGTGAACGCGGCGGGCTGCGGAGTTCGTCGGTGGCTGCCGCCAGAATGGCCGGTATGAGCGACGAGGTAGATCTGAGGGATGTTCAGGAAGCTGGTAGCAGCTGCCGAGCTGGCGGTCGCGAGGCGCGCCCTTGCCTTGGATGGCTCGCGCGAGGCTGCGGCCGGCTGCCTCGTCGCTGATTCTCTCGGCGAAGTCGGCCATGTCCTGATACCAGACGTAGGACGGCAGCGGATCGATGCAGGTCCGCCGGGCGCGGACGTCGCGGAAGGTGTGCCACGCCGGCAGCAGTTGCAGATTCTCCTCGTGCAGCTCGTCCTTGAACCGGCGGAAGGCGCCCTTGCCCTGGATGGGCTCGCGCCAGTCTTCGCCCGACTGCCTCGTCGCTGATCCTCTCGGCGAAGTCGGCCAGGGTGTCACGGTATACATCTGCACTCGCAGTACAGCTCGTCACACGGGTCGTCCATGCCCGAGCCACGCGGTGCCGGCTCACCGGCAGCGCCCACGTCAGTGATACCGAGATCAGCGCGCCGCGGCGCCGTGGAGCAGGCCGGCGTGCCAGACGGGGGAGATATCAGGATGCTCGACTCTGCGACGACCCAGGTGATCGAACCGGTCCCGCCGCAACCGCCGAGCCGGCGTCGCGCACGCGGCCTCTGGGTGCTGATCAGTGGCCTGCTGACCCTGCTGCTGGCCGGTACCGCGTTGGTGGCGGTCGAGCCGCTGCGCCGCCCGTTGCCCGCGCCGACCGTCACGCGGACCCTGCCGGCGTCGACGATCATCCCCGGCACGCCCCCGGCGGTGCCGTGGCCGAAGACCGGGCAGGCCGCCCTCTCGGTCGAAGGGCTGGGCTCGCTCGGCACGTCGGGCGGGAGCAACCCGGTGCCGATCGCGAGCGTGGCCAAGGTGATGACGGCGTACGTCATCCTGACCGAGCACCCCCTCGACCGGGGCGAGCAGGGACCGACGCTCGCCGTCAGCGCGGAGCAGGCCGCCGCGTACCCGAGGGAGCTGGCGCGCGGCGAGTCCCTCGTGCCGGTCGTCGCGGGCGCGGTCTTCACCGAGCGCCAGGCACTCCAGGCGGTGCTGCTCCCGTCGGCGAACAACATGGCGCGGATCCTCGCCGCCTGGGACGCCGGCAGCGTCGAGGCATTCGTCGCCAAGATGAACGACACCGCCGCCGCGCTCGGCATGACCCACACCCACTACACCGATCCGGCCGGGCTCGACCCGGACACCGTGAGCACCGCCGTCGACCAGGTGATCCTGGCCCGCAAGGCGATGGCACTGCCGGCGTTCGCGGAGATCGTGGCGCAGAAGAAGGCCACCCTGCCAGTCGCCGGCACCGTGCAGAACTACAACTCCCTGGTCGGCCAAGACGGCGTCGTCGGGATCAAGACCGGGTCCACCGACGAGGCCGGCGGATGCCTCGTCTTCGCCGCCGTCGTCAAGGTCGGCGGCCGGAAAATCACCATCGTGGGCGCCGTCCTCGGGCAGCCCGGCGCCAACACCCCCGTGCAGCTGGACCGGGTGTTCCGGGCGACCCGTCCGCTGGTCCGCACCGCCGCCGCCGCGATCGCGGTGCACCCGATCGTCGAGGCCGGCGATCAGGTCGCCACCGTGCGGGGGCCGCTCGGCACCAGCACGACGATCAACGCGTCGAAGGACCTGACCGTGGTGGGCTGGCCCGGCATGCGGGTACGGCTGGACATCGACATCCCGGCCGTACCGGCACGGCTGCCGGCCGAGGCCGAGCACGGCCGGGTCAGCGCGGTCGCCGGCGAGGGCACCCCCGTCGCCACCGCGCTACGCACCGGCGTACGGCTGGAGCCGCCCAGCACCTGGGATCGCATCCGACAGCACCGCTGAGCCGGCGGCGCCACGGGCGTCGGGCCCCCGCCTACAGGACCCCAGCCCATGCCCGGATCGCGGCAGATCAGTACACCGGTTTGGATCTGATGGCTTAGTTCCCTGTGCTGAGCACGATTGCCTGCAAATCGGCAGCGAGTTCCTCGAGCGATGCGGACTGCCGGAGCACGTGAAACGCGTCAGAGGCATGGTAGAAGGCCTTGACTGGAGCTACGCGCAGCCGGTGCTCGGCGAGAATCTGCGGGAACTGTTCGCGTCTTGCGGCCAGCCGCCAGTCCTGGTCGATGCGGTCCTCGTCGAGCACCACCTGGATGACGGTGTCTGGTGCGTGGCCGTGTTTGGCCAGCAGTTCGGCGTGACGAACGGTGCGCGGGTAGCCGAACAGCACCCGGGAGCCTGGCGACCGGGTCAGCGTGTCCGCGACGAACTCGGCCAGCACCTCGTCTGGTACTAGCTCGCCGGCCTGCAAGAGGGAAGCCAGCCCTGCCTCCCATCGAGACGACCGCGCGTAGAGCACCCGCGCGTCCGTCCCTCAACGTGACGCCCGATCAGCGGCATGACCGGATGTTCAATGCCGACCTTGGACTGCATCCTCATTCAGTCCGGGGCAGCGTGGGCGATAGCGCGGCTCGGTAACCGGGGAGTTGGCAGCCTGGCGATGTTGACCAGAAGCCCGTCCAACCCGTCCCATAAGACGATCCGCTACCGGACACGGTGTGCGGGTCACGACGCAGCTCGGAGGGTATCGAGCCGGCGCAGGTCGTCGTCGGACAGGCTTAGGTCGGCCGCGGCGACGTTGGAACGCAGGTGGCGGACGCTGGTGGTCCCCGGGATCGGGATGACCGGCACGCCGTGTGCCTGCTGCCGGTGGTGCACCCAGGCCAGTGCGACCTGCCCGCTCGTGGTGTCGTGTCTACTGGCGATCTCGCCCAGTGCGGCGCGTAGGCCGCTCGCTACTTGCTCGTCGGCTGTGCTCGGAGGCTGGTGGAGGAGTCCATGACCGTTTGGGGAGTGGGCCACGACGACCACTCCGAGGTCGGCCACGGTAGGCAGCAGTTCCTGCTCGATGTCGCGCTGCACCAGTGACCACTGTTCCTGTAGCGCCGCGATCGGGTGAACGGCGTGTGCGCGGCGTAGGTCGTCCGCCGTCACGTTGGACAGGCCAAGGGCGCGCACCTTCCCCTGGTTGACCAGTTCGGCCATGGCCTCGACGGTTTCCTCGATCGGGACCTTTTCACTGCGATGGTGCAGGTAGTAGAGGTCGATCACGTCGACACCGAGCCGTCGCAGGCTCGCCTCGCTCGCCTGCCGCACGTACGACCGGTCAGCCCGTACGTCGAAGCCGCCGGCGAGCTCATCTCGCCATACCAACCCGAACTTGCTGGCCAGCAGCACCTCATCACGGCGCCCTCGGATTGCTCGGCCGACCAGCTCTTCATTCTGGTAGGCATCTGCGGTGTCCACCATCGTGACGCCCGCATCAAGGGCGGCGTGGACCACCGCCACCGGGTCGCGGTCGGTGCCGTCGGCGGTTCCATCGCGCAACCTCATCGCGCCGAATCCCTGACGGCCGAAAGTATCGCGACCCATGGATAGACGCGTTCCCGTCTCAGCAGTTGGCATGACCCACACCCTAAAACCTCAACCGCAATTGAGGTCCAGTCCATTAGCGGTGCCCGGTCTGCGCCATCTCGAACAAGGAACCTCATACGGGACGCCACAGCTCAGATGGCCTGAGCGCGGCGGGGTGTCCCGTATGACCCGTCCGGTGAACCGAGCGGTTCGGGCTCGGACAGCCGTCCCCGGGCGTAGTCCCAGGTGCGGCCGTCGATCAGTTCCCGCGCGGCGTCCAGGTGCCCGGCGTGGCACGCGGTCTCCACCAGGACGTGCAGCAGCACCTCGGCCAGGTCGTCCAGGCGCCAGTCGCCGAACATGCCCTCCGGCCACCACGCGGGCGGGGTGTGCGGGGGCAGCCCGGAGACCAGGCCGGCGGTCTCCCGGACCTGCTCCCGGTACCGGCGGAGCACGGCCGACGCCGGCATCTCGTCGGGCACGGTGAAATCGTCGTCGGGGTCGTCCCGGTGGTCGACAGGCCGGCCGGCCATCACCTCGGCGAACCAGAACGTGGTGCCCACGGTCAGGTGCCGCACCATCCCGGCGCAGGACCAGCCGGAGGGCAGCACCGGCCGCAGCAGGTCCTCCTCGTCGAGGCCGTCGAGGATGCCCAGCACGCGTCGCTGCTGCGCCGCGAGCCACGTCAAGAGGGTGCGGGTGTCGTACGGGTCGGGGCGGTTGGTCATGATGACTCCTCGGGGGGGCGTGCCTGCGACCGGGACGTCGGAGCCGTGACCGGATTTTCGACACGCCGCTCATGTCGAGATCGCGCCACCGGCTCCGACGTCTCCGGTACACGGGCGCGGCACGCCGCGCCGCCGATACGACCGGAGGTCATCGCCGTGAAGTACGTGATCCTGATCCACGCCAACCCCGACCCGTGGGGTCACCCCACCTCGCACTTCACCACGGAAGGCCGGTCCCAGCCGCCCGAGTACCACGAGCGGGCCGACCGGGAGTTCGATGAGCTGCTGGCCGAACTGTCCGCGTCCGGTGAGTTCGTTACCGCCGAGGCGCTGGCCGACCCCGCCTCGGCCACCCTGTACGGGTGGGGCCCGGAGGGGCACCTCGCCACCGACGGCCCGTACGCGGAGACCAAGGAGCAGCTCGCCGGGTTCTTCATCGTCGACTGCGACACCCGGGAGCGGGCCGAGCGGATCGCCGCCCGGTTCGCCCAGCCCGGCGGGGTGATCGAGTTGCGTCCGGTCATGTGGGGCGGTGGCGACGACCAGTGACCGGAGCCGGCCTGGAGTACGTGTGGCGTGACTGCGCGCCGCACGTACTCGCCGCGCTGGTACGCCGGTACGGCGACTTCGACGCCGCCGAGGACGCGGCGCAGGACGCGCTGCTCGCCGCGGCGCGGCAGTGGCCAGCCGAGGGCGTACCCGACAACCCGCGCGGCTGGCTGATCCGGGTCGCCTCCCGCCGGCTGGTGGACCAGCGCCGCGCCGAGTACGCCCGTGCCGACCGGGAGCGGGCCATGGCCCGGCAGGCGCCGCCCGATGCCCTGCTGGCCCCGGCCGCGGACGCCACCGGGGCCAGCGGCCGCGACGACTCGCTGGCCCTGCTCCTGCTGTGCTGCCATCCCGCCCTTACCCGCCCGTCGCAGGTGGCGCTGACCCTACGGGCCGTCGCAGGGCTGGCCACGGCCCAGATCGCCCGCGCGTTCCTGGTACCCGAGGCCACCATGGCGCAGCGGATCAGCCGGGCCAAGTCCCGGCTCACGCAGATCGGGGCCCGCTTCGCGCTGCCCTCGGCCGAGCAGATGCCCGACCGCGTGGCCGCCGTGGCGCACGTGCTGTACCTGATCTTCACCGAGGGCCACACCGCCACCACCGGAGCCGGCCTCACCGACATGTCCCTGGCCGCCGAGGCGATCCGCCTGACCCGCCAACTGCACCGGCACCTACCGGCCGCCGGGGAGGTCAGCGGGCTGCTGGCGCTGATGCTGCTCACCCACGCCCGGCGGGCGGCCCGCACCCACGCCGACGGCTCGCTGGTACCGCTGGCCGAGCAGGATCGCTCCCGCTGGGACCGCGCGCTCATCGCCGAGGGCGTCGCGCTGGTGGAGGCCGCCCTGCCGACCGGCCCGGTCGGCCCCTACCAGTTGCAGGCAGCCATCGCGGCGGTGCACGCCGAAGCGCCCCGGGCGTCCGACACCGACTGGGCGCAGATCGACGTGCTGTACCAGATGCTGCACGACCTCACCCCGGGGCCGGTGGTCACCCTCAACCACGCCGTGTCGGTCGCCCAGGTGCGCGGTCCCGCGGACGCCCTCGCCATGCTGCAGCCGCTGCTGGCCGACCCGCGGCTGCGCCACCACCACCGGCTGTACGCCGTGCACGCCCACCTACTGGAGATGGCCGGGCGCACCGAGCAGGCCCGTGCCGCCTACGCCACCGCGGCCCGGCTAGCCACCAGCATTCCCGAGCAGCGCTACCTCAACGCCCGGGCGGGGGCAGGCTGACCCCGCCGGGCACGGCCGACTGTCCGGACCGGGTCACCCGCCGGCCACCAAATCACGCCTCCTCGCCTTCGCTGGCGACGCGAGACGACCACCACCGACGAGAACGACTCAAGAATCCCGTAGCAACGTCAACCCGGCCACGACTACTCCACCGCCATACGAGTGAGCGGCTATCAGCTCAAGGAAAGGTCCGGCACCCGCCTGGAGCTGCTGATCCGCAACGTCGCCGGCGAGGACAGCCAGAACTTCCGCAACCCATTCCTGGCCATCCTCGGAGAGCAGAAGGACATGGAGATCGGAGTGGTGGGCACCACGGAATTGAGCAGAATCAACGCTAGAGATCCCGCAACACGCCGGCCATTCTCACACCGACGGCATATGGCACCCAGGTGTCACCGGCGCCGGAAATGTGACATGGATCATGAGGCCCTACAGGTGTGCAGGATGAGGGTGGCGGTGGCGCCGAGGATCAGGAACGGACCGAACGGGAGGTGACTGGACCAGCGGGCCCGGCGGGCCAGCAGCAGTCCCAGGCTCACCACCGCGGAGAGCGCGAAGGTGAGCATGAGCCCGGCCACCAGCACCGGCCAGCCGTGCCAGCCGAGCAGCGCGCCGACGCTCAGCGCCAGTTTCGCGTCGCCGAGGCCGAAGCCGCGCCGGCCGAGCAGCAGGGTGGTGGCGGCGAAGGCCAGGCCGAGCCCGACGCCGGCCGCGACCGCCCGCAGCCACGGCCCGGCCCCCGGGCCGGTCAGCGCGGCCACCCCGAGCAGCACTCCGGTGCCCGCCGCGGCCGGCAGGGTGAGCCGGTCCGGCAGCCGGTGCACGGCGAGGTCCACCAGGAGCAACGGGATCGCCCAGCCGAGCCACCAGGCCAGCGCCGCCCGCTCGCCTAGCGTGGCGTCGACCAGCACCAGCACCGCCAGGGCCGCGACCAGGGCCAGCTCGACGCTGGCCGGGGGCGCCCCGACCCGGGCCTGACAGGCCGGGCACCGGCCCGCCGGGCCGAGCGCCGGCCCGAGCGGCGCTCCGCAGCCGTCGCAGCCGGTCCGGGTCGGCGACGACCCCGGGGGTACGGCGTACCGCGCGACGGCGCGGCGGAGGACCGGGGCGAGGGTCAGGGAGCGGACGAGCCTCGACACGGAGGGTGATGTTCCGGTCGGCCCGGTGTGACGGTCGCGTGGCGATCGGGTGTCCGGAGCGTTTGCCGCGGTCGACGCGCCAGCCATCCCCGGCACCGGCGCCACGGTCGCCGCAACGGGGGGACGGATCGGACGAGTCACGTCGACGGATCCCATAACCCCGGGCCCGGGTGCCGGGGCGGCCGCCGGAGCAGGACGATCATCGGCCCGGACCGCCCGATCGGGCGTCGACAGCCGCGCCGGTCCGTCGCGCTCGACGTCACCCACCCCGGCCACCTCCAGTAATCACTCACCGTGTTCGATTGAATTACCTCTGTTGCATCGGCGACCGTCAGCCTATGCTCGCCCCTTGGGTACGACGCAACCCTCGACAAGAGGCGTCGGAGGCAACCCGAAACATCGGTTCCACAATTCGTAAACAATCCGCACAGGTAAATGCGACAGCACGGCAACCGAGGTCCGGACGACACCATCCGGGCGCGCTGCCGCATGCCCGGAGGCCGCCCCGGCGGTGGCCGTCGGGGCGTACCGAGGAGGGCACAGCGTTGCGTACACGGCACCCCCGCCGCTGGACAACCTGCCTGGTCATCGTGGTCGGCGCGGCCGCCGGCTGCGGCGGCACCCCGGAGCCGGCCGCCGCGCCCGAGCGGAAGGCCGGCACGAAACCGGCGGCGTCGACCGAAGCGGAACGGGCCGCGGAAAAGGCCGCGCTCGTCGCCTATTCCGGCTATCTGCACGCATCCCGCGAGGCGAGTCGGGACAGCGACCCCCGCCATCCCGGCCTCACCCGCTTCCTGGCCGATCCGCTGCTCACCCGGGTCCGGGTGGCGATCAGCGAGACCCGCCGGCACGGGGCGGTGCGGACCGGGACGCTGCGGTCCGATCCGGCGGTGACCTCGGTCAACCTGGACACCGTCCCGCAGACCGTGGAGATCCAGGACTGCCTGGACGCCACCGGCTACCGGCTGGTCTACGCCAAGGACAGGCGGGTGGTGCCCGGCTCCGGCGGCAACCGGCACCTGGCCACCGCGACCGCGACCCGGTACCCGGACGGCCGCTGGCTGATCAACGCCGGCGCCGGCCACGAGGACCAGCCGTGCTGACCTGGGGAGGAGGGCGCGTCCCGGCCCGTGCGTCCCGGGCCGGGACGCCCCGCCGGCTGCTCGCCGGCACGCTGCTGGCGCTGCTCGTCGCCGCGGTAGCGCCACCGCCCGCGTACGCCGGCGACCCGGGCGCCGAGTGCCCGCCCGGGCAGAACGACTGCAGCGTCTGGGACGACGACCCGGGCACCCCCGGCGACCCGGGCGGCGGCGGTGACACCGGTGGCAGCACCGGCGGGGGCGGGGCCGCCCCGAAGTGCCAGTGGAACGGCAGGCCGCTCCCCTGCTACAACGAGTTCCTCGGCTGGTTCCACAACGGCGATGGCTGCTACTACAAACTGGAGGAGCCCCAGCCGGCGGACACCCCCGAGGGCAAGCAGTGGTACCTGGTCACCTGCAACGGCGGTGACCTGGGCGACCAGCACGAGGAGCTGCGCGACGCCCCGCCGCCCGGCTACGGCACCCCGCCCGACCCGGAGGAGCTGGCCCGCCGCGCCCTCGCCTCGATCTCGCTGCTCCCGCCCCGCGCGTCGGTCGCGCCCCGACGCAGCCAGGGCCCGGGCCTGGTCGGCCTGCCGGTCTGGATGTGGGCCAGCCCGGGCGCGAACTCCTTCGGCCCGCTGTCCGCCGACGCCTCCGACCGGGGCCTGACCGTCGAAATCACCGCGAGGGTCGACCGGATCGTCTGGACCATGGGCGACGGCAGGCGGATCACCTGCACGGGACCCGGCACCCCGTACGACCCGAAGGGGCCGCGCGCCGGGAAGACCTCGCCGACCTGCGGCTACCACACCGGCTACGCCCGGTCCGGCACCTACCGGGTCAGCGCCACCACGTACTGGACCGTGCGCTGGTCCGGCGGCGGCGAGAGCGGCGTCATCCCGCAGACCCGGACCAGCGGGACCATCCCCATCGAAATCGACGAGCTACAGGTGGTTGCCCGATGAGCCTGGCCACACGCAACGGAAACCCGGTCGACGCGCCGGTCGCCCCGCCGAAGGTGGTCCGGCAGCGCCGGACCCGGCCCGGCCTGCTCGGCCTGGCGGTGCTGCTGATCGCGCTCGGCGGGCTCGGCGCGGCCTTCGCGGTCACCTCCGTCAAGGCGACCGGCAGCTACCTGGCCGTCGCCCGACCCGTCGAGGTGGGCCGCCAGGTCAGCGCCGACGACCTGGTCAGCGTGCAGGTCTCCGGCGGCCAGGGGCTGGCGCCGGTGTCGGCGAAGCGGCTCGACGAGGTGGTCGGCAAGCGGGCCGCGGTGTCGCTCACCCCGGGCACCCTGCTGACGATGGGCCAGCTCACCGACGCGCCGCTGCTCGGCGAGGGGCGACAGCAGATCGCGCTGGGGCTCGAACCGGCCCAGGTGCCCGCCCGCAAGCTGCACCCCGGCGACAAGGTGCTGCTGGTCAGCACCCCCGCCGAGGACGCGGAGAGCCAGGCGCCGGGCACCCGGTTCACCGGCACCGTGATCGACACGGCCACCCCGGAGAACGAGGACGTGGTGGTCTACGTCGCGCTGCCCGTCCGGGACGTACCGGCCGTGGTGGTGCTGGCCGCGCAGGACCGGATCGCCCTCGTGCTGGCCGAGGCGGCCTGAGCATGGCGATCATCGCGCTGGTCTCGGCGAAGGGCTCCCCCGGCGTCACCACCACCGCGCTGGCCTGCGCGCTGAGCTGGCACCGACGGCTGGTGCTCGCCGAGTGCGACCCGGCCGGCGGGACGATCCTCGCCGGCTACCTGGGCGGCGCCCTCGACGGGCCCCGGGGCATCGGTGAGCTGGCCGTCGGCGAGCTGCGCGACGGCAGCCTGGAGTCGACGTTCTGGTCGCAGCTGGTCGACCTGGACGCGCCGAAGCGGGAACGGCTGCTGCTGCCCGGCGTGGTCGACCCGGCCCAGGCGGGCAGCGTCGCCCCGCTGTGGCAGCGGTTCGCCGACTTCTTCGGCGCGCTGGAGCGCGGCCGGCCCCCGTACGACGTGATCGTCGACTGCGGACGGCTCCAGGTCGGCGGTCCACCGTGGCCGGTGCTGCGCGCCGCCGCGGTGGTGCTGCTGGTCACCCGCGCCCAGCTGCCCGACCTGTCGGCCACCCGGTCGACGATCCGGGCCATCGAGCGGGACTTCACCGAGCACCGGGTGCCGCCGGGCACGCTGCGGCTGCTGGTGGTCGGCGACGGCCACGGCAAGGGCGAGATCAGCAAGGTGCTGGGGGTCCCGGTGATCGCGAAGCTGCCGGAGGACCGGCGTACCGCCGAGGTGCTCAGCCTGGGCGGCACCGTGCGCGCCGGACGGCCGCTGATGCGCGCGGCCGGCGGCCTGGAGGTGCCGGTCGGGGCGCTGCTGGACCGCCGCCGGGCCCGGCTGGCCTGGCCGGCGCAGCAGGGGGTGCCGGATGCGGTTTGAGCCGGTCCAGCACGACCCGCGCGGCCAGCAGCCGGGGGCGACCTCGACGGTGCCGCCGCTGCCCCCGCCGAACGGGCACCACCTGCCCGCCGCGCCGCTGGCGCCCACCCCGCCGCCCCGACCCCGGGTGGACTTCGCGGTGGTCCGCGAGTTGCGCCGGGAGTTGAGCGAACGGCTCACCCAGTGGCAGCGCGGCCGGGAGTTCGACGCGAACGCCGAGGAGGTGGAGCGGGCCCGGCTGGCGGTCCTGATCGTCTCCGGCTACGCCGACTCGGTACGCCGGTCCGGCATCCCGTTCACCGCCGACGAGGAGCGGCTCCTGCTCGACCATGTCACCGCCGAGCTGGTCGGCCTGGGCCGGCTCCAGACGCTGCTGGTCGACGACACCATCGAGGAGGTGCACATCCTCGGCTGCGACCAGGTGCGCATCACCCGGCACGGCGGCGGCGTCGACTGGGCCGAGCCGATCGCCGACAGCGACGACGAGCTGGTGGAGATCCTCCAGGCCGCCGCCCGCCGGGCGGGCGCCACCGAGCGGTCGCTCTCCACCTCGAAGCCGACCCTCGACCTGCAACTGCCCGACGGCAGCCGACTCGCCGCGGTGTTCCTGGTCAGCCACCGCCCGTACGCGGTCATCCGCAAGCACAACACGCTGGACGTGAGCCTGGAGGACATCGCCGGCAGCCGGCCCGACCTGGACGAGATGATCGACCCGCTGCTGCGCGACTTCCTCCGCGCCTCGATGCGGGCCGGGCTGAACATCATGGTCGCCGGGCTGGCCGGGGCGGGGAAGACCACGGTCATCCGGGCGCTGATGGACGAGATCCCGCCGGACGAGCCGTACGTGCTGCTGGAGGAGAGCCGGGAGCTGCTGCCGGCCCGCCGCGGGCAGAAGCACCGGGCGGTGATGAGCTTCGAGTCCCGGGAGGGGCACGGCGAGCGCGGGATGGACGGGCGGCCCGCCGGCGAGGTGAGCATCGCCGACCTGATCCCGGTGTCGCTGCGGATGGGCGTGCTGCGGATCATCGTCGGCGAGGTCCGGTCCCGGGAGATCGTGCCGATGCTCCAGGCGATGACCACCAGCCGCGGGTCGATGTGCACCATCCACGCCCGTACCCCGGCCGGGGTGAGCGAGCGGATCATCGAGTTGGCGCTGGCCCACGGCCGGGAGATGACGGTCGACCAGGCCCGCCGGATGGCGGGCAACGCGCTCGACCTGATCGTCTACGTGACCGTCGAGGACGAGACCGCGATCGGCGGGCGCAAGCACCGGTTCGTCTCCCACGTGGAGGAGGTGATCGGGGTCGGCGAGGGCAACCGGATCATCACCACCTCCCTCTTCAGCCCCGGACCGGACGGCCGGGCGGTCCCCCGGCACCTGCCGGAACGCGTCCGCACCCCACTGCTGCGGGTGGGCTACGACGCCCGGCTGCTCACCCGGTTCATCGAGGCCGGCGCGGGCGCCTGGCGGCGTCCCCGACACAGCCACCTCGCCCCGGCGGTGCGCCGATGAGCGTGCGTCGGTGGTGGGCGCCGCGGTTCCGGCCGGAGGCGGCGCCGTGACCGACATCGAGCTGATCGCCGTCGTCTCCGGAGCGGCCTGCGTCGGTGGGCTGATGCTGGCCGTGGTGGCGCTGGTCAGCACCGCGGCGCCCGCCCGCCCCCGCCCGGCCGGCGGGCCCGGCCTGCGCCGGCTCTGGCCCGGTTCCGGGACGAGCCGCCGCGAACAGCGGACCCACCAGGTCATGATCGGCGCAGCGGTGACCGCCGGCGCGCTGGCCTTCCTGCTCACCGGGCTGCCGGTGGTGGGGCTGATCGTGGCGGTCGCGGTGCCCGGCACCCCGTGGCTGTTCTCGGTGGGCCGGGCCGAGGAACGGGCCATCGCCCGGATCGAGGCGGTCGGCGAGTGGACCCGCCGGCTCAAGGACGTCTCGGCCACCGGCCAGGGCCTCCAGGGGGCCATCATCGGCACGATCGCCACCGTCCCCGACGGGATCCAGGAGGAGGTACGGCTGCTCGCCGCCCGCCTCCAGGCCGGCTGGACGGCGCGAACCGCACTGCTCGCCTTCGCCGACGAGATCGGCGACCCGGTCTGCGACCAGGTGGTGGCCGCGCTGATCCTGCACCTGACCGACCGGGGCGAGCGCCTCGGTGACGTGCTCGGCTCGATCGCGTCGGCGGCCGCCGCCGAGGTGGCCACCCGCCGCGAGGTGGAGGCGAAACGCACCCAGCCCCGGTTCGCGGTCCGCTTCCTCACCGGGATGACCCTGGCCGCGCTGGCGTACGGGCTGATGAACACCGAGTACGTAAGGCCGTACGGGACGGTCTTCGGGCAGCTGGTGATGGCGGTGCTCGGAGCGGCCTTCGTCTCGCTGCTGGTCTGGGTGCGGTCGATGAGCCAACCCCCGCCGCCAGCCCGCTTCCTGCCCGCCCCCGACCCGGAGGAGGCGGTCGCATGATCGTCAACTGGCAGCTCGCCGTCGCCGTGCTCGGCGGCGCGGCGGTCGGGCTCGGTCTCTTCCTCGCCGTCCGGGAGGCGCTGCCGGCCGCTCCGGCGCTGGGCCCGGCGCTGCGCCGGCTGCACCAGCCGCCCGGCACGGTCGCCGCGGCGCGTGGCCCGGACTGGCTGGGCGGGTTCTCCCGCTGGCTGCGCCCGCCGCACCGGCAGCTCGCCCTGATCGACCAGACCCCCGAGCAGTACGCCCTGTCGGTGCTGCTCTCCGCCCTGGTGGGGTTGGCCACGCCGACCGTGCTGGCGGCGGTGCTCTTCCTGGCCGGGGCGCCGCTGCCGGTGGCCGTACCGGTGCTGGGCAGCGTCGGCATGGCGCTGGTCTGTGCGCTGCTCGCGCACCGGGCGGTGCTGGGCAGGGCGGACGCCGCCCGGGAGGAGTTCCGCCAGGCGATCTGCACCTACCTGGACCTGGTGGCGTTGCAGCTCTCCGCCGCGCACGGCCCGGTGCAGTCGCTGGAGCGGGCCGCCGCGGTCTGCGACGGCTGGGTCTTCGACCGGATCCGCGAGTCGCTGCGGATCGCCCAGATGCAGATGCACTCGCCCTGGGACGAGCTCCAGGAGCTGGCCGACCGGATCGGCATCGCGGAACTGGGCGACGTGGGCGCGATCATGCGCTCGTCCGGCAGCGAGGGCGCCAAGGTGCACGAGACCCTGCGCAGCCGCGCCGACTCGCTGCGGGACCAGATCCGCACCGACAACCTGTCCCGCGCCGAGGGGGTCACCAGCCGCCTCGACATCCCCGGTTCGCTGCTGGTCTTCGTCCTGCTCGCCTTCGTCCTCTACCCGTTCGTCGCCCGCCTGTGAGAGACCGACCCCGAGAAGGAGCACCCCCATGCACGTCGTCACGTTCCTCTACGTCGCCACGGTGGCGCGCCTGTCCGAGCTGCGCCGGGAGGCCGACCGGGGCGACAGCCCGGTGCCGACCGCGGTGATCATCGCCGGCCTGGTCGTCGCGGGGATCGCGGTCACCGCCCTGGTCAAAACGAAGGCCACCACCTGGATGAACAACATCCCGAACCAGTGATCCGGACTCCTCCAGGCGTCGCGTCCCGGGACCGGGCGGCCCCGGGGGCCGTCCACCGCCGGCTCACCGACGCGGGTACGGACCGGGGCGCCAACCCGGTCGAGCTGGCCGTGGTCATGCCGGCGGTGCTGGTGCTGCTCTTCGCCTCCGTCCAGGTCGCTGTCTGGTTCGTCGCCCGGTCGACCGCGCTGAACGCGGCGCAGAGCGGCGTGAACGCGCAGCGGGTGCTCCAGGCGCCGGCCGGCGCCGGCGAGGCCCGGGCCACCCGGTTCCTGCGGGCCGCCGGCGACTGGCTGGTCGACGGAAACCCGAGGTGCGTGGCCAGCGCCACGGAGGTGACCTGCACGGTCACCGGCCGGTCCCTGTCGGTCATCCCGGGCGTCCGTTTCGGGGTACGGCAGACCGCCCACGGCACGGTCGAGCGGTGGACCACGCCGTGAGCGCCGCGGCGGACCGCCGTACCCGGGGGTCGGTTTCGGTGGAGGTGGCCGTCCTGGCCCCGGCGTTCATCACGCTGGTGGTGCTGGCCGGGGTGGCCGGCCGGGTCGCGGTGGCCGACGAGGCGGTCGAGGCGGCGGCGCACGACGCCGCCCGGGCCGCGTCGATCTCCCGGGACGCCCCGACCGCGAAGCGCGCGGCGGAGGACGCGGCCCGCCGGCAGCTCGACTGGCGGGGCCTGAACTGCGCCGGCGCTCCCCAGGTCTCCGTCTGGGGGTCGACCGGCGGAGACGGACGCGTGTCGTTGACGACCGCGTACGGGCGACCGCTGCTGGGTGAGCCGGTCAGTATCTGGGTCCGGGTGAGCTGCGCCGTGTCCCTCGACGACATCCGGTTCCCGGGACTGTCGGGATGGTCGGGGACGAAGCGCGTCGAGGCGACGTTCGCCTCCCCGCTGGACAGCTACCGGAGCCGGGGATGAGCGCCCGCCGGGTACGCGACGAGGGCCGGATCAGCCTCTTCCTGGCCGTCGCCATGCTCGGCGTGCTGGCGATCATCGGCGTCGCGTACGACGGCGCGGGCCAGCTGCGCACCCTGCAACGGGCCGACGACCTCGCCGCCGAGGCGGCCCGCGGCGGCGGCCAGATGATCGACCGGGCCCGGGCGATCGAGGGCCGCCCCAAGGTGATCGACGAGCGGGCCGCCCGCACCGCCGTCGCCCACTACCTGCACCACAACCCCGACGTCACCGGCTACCGGGTCACGTTTCCCGTGGTGGCCGGCGAGAAGCAGATCCAGGTGCGGCTGACCGTCGTCTACCGCCGGCACATGCTCGGCCTCATCGGCATGGACCGCACCGTCACCGTCTCGGGTGAGGCCACCGCACGGGCGCTCACCGACCCACCGTAGGAAGGGAAGGGCGCCATGACCGCACCGCGGGGTTCCGCCGCCCGGCGGGCCGGGCAGCTGCTCACCGGCTTCGGCTCGCTGGTCGTACTGGTCGCGCTGCTGGCGGGGGCGCCGGTGGCGCTGCTCGCCTTCGCCGGCAATCCGCTGCCGGACCACCTGCCCACCTTCGCCGAGGTGGGTACCGCACTGACCAGCCGGGACGACGGTCAGCTCTTCCTGCGGGCGCTGGCGGTGGTCGGCTGGTTCGGCTGGGCGACGTTCGCCTTCTCCGTACTGGTGGAGCTGGGCGCCCAGGCGGCGCGGCGGCCGGCGCCCCGGCTGCCCGGGATGAGCCGGCAGCAGCGGGCGGCGGCGGCGCTGGTCGGCTCGGTCGCGCTGATCATCGCGGCCAGCCCGGCGGCCAGTGCGGCGAGCGCGCTGTCCCACCCGACCACGGCGGGCCCTACCACGACGGGCGCCGCCGTCCACGCCGCCGGACCCGCTCTCGCTGCCGGGCAGGCGCCGGCCCAGCCGGCGGGCGCGAAGCCGGTCTACCAGGTCGCCAGGGGCGACTACCTCGGCGAGGTGGCCGAGCGGTACCTGGACGACTTCGACCGCTACCGGGAGGTGGCCGCGCTGAACCGGCTGCGCGACGCCGACCGGATCCACCCCGGTCAGCTGATCAGGCTGCCGGCGGAGGCGGAGGACAGCGGAGCCCACCGGCACGCCACCGGGAAGCTGGTGCCCGCCCCGCGCAAGCCGTCCCCGGGCCCGGTGGCCCCCGGGTCGACGTCCCCCGGGGAGAAGGTCGGGCCGGGCGCGCCGACGGTCAGGCCGCAGACCCCGGGTGGGCAGACGGGACCGCAGACGCCCGGGTCGACGGCGGGAGCCCGGACGCCGGGTGGGGCGACGGCGCTGCAGACGCCCGGCGGGAAGGCCGCACCGCGGACACCGGCCGGGCAGCCGGCGCCGGGGACCGGGCAGCCGCCGGCGGAGCGGCCGGTCGGGGTGCCGCCAGCGATGGCCGCCGGGGCCTCCCAGGCCACCGAGGACGACCGGATCAACCGGCCGCTGGCCGTCTCCGCGGTGCTCGCGGTGGCGAGCATCGTCGGGGCGCAGATCGGTGCGCTGCTGGGGCTGCGTCGCCGCCCGGCCCGGGCCACCGCCGGCCGGGCGTCGGGCGGACGCGCCTCCGCCGCGCGGGCCGCCGCCAGCCGGGCGTCCGCCGCGCAGGCCCTGGTCAGCGGGCGCCACCGCCGCGACTGACCAAAGGGGTACGCGCGGACGCTACAGAGCTGATGACATCAACGAATCAGCCCGAGCCGTCATGATCGTGCCGCCCGCCGATCGACCCGGCGGGCGGGCCCCCGGGTCAGGGCAGCTTGGTCTGGAGGATGCCGTCGACCACCCGGGTCGGCAGGAGCTGCTGGTCGGTGGCGGCCGGCCCGTGCACGACCTCGCCGCCGTTGAGCCGGAACGCAGAACCGTGCCAGGGGCAGACCACGCAGGCGTGCCCGTTGATCTCCTGGACCTCGCCCTCGCCGAGCGGGCCGCTCTGGTGCGGGCAGCGCTCCAGCATCACGGTGACCTCGTCGCCGTGCCGGTAGAGGATCACCGACACGTCGTCCACCTCTCGGGTGACCAGCTTCCGCTCGGGCAGCGCGGCCAGGTCCGCCACGGAGTGCCAGTCGTCGCCCATCCGGTGCAGCTCGGAGATGCTCTGGCTGACCTGCGCGGCCTGCTTGTACGCCAGGTGCCCGCCGATGTACGCCCCGACGCTCGCCGCGCTCAGCCCGAGGTACGCCAGCGCCCGCCCCATGCCGTGCCGGCCGCGCATCCGGGCGGCGAGCGAGCCGGCGTAGAGCGCCACCCCGATGGCGTTGGAGGCGGCGTGCACCAGCCCGACCCGGCGCTGGTCCCGGGCCAGCCCTGCCCAGTCGTTCAGGCCGGCGACGGCCGCCGGTACGGCGCTCGCGGTGCCGAGCGCGACCAGCGTGGTCGCGGCGCGCCGCTGCCCGGGGAGGAGGTCGACGACGGCGGCGCTGATCCAGGCACCCACCGGCACCTGCACCATCGCCGGGTGCAGCGGATGGCCCAGCCAGACTCCGTGTAGCAGGTCCCGGACTCGCTGCCCGCGCAGGGTCGACTGGACGGCCCGCTGGAGCCGGTCACCGACCGGGTCCAGCGCCGCGTTCTGCTCGATCTTGTTCATCAGCGCTCGCACGTTCCCCGACTTCCCGGCAGGTGCGGTCGCAAACCGGGCGGCGGGGACGAATTCCGCCGCCCGGTCGACGTCAGCGCCAGTCGTCGACCTCCGGGTGGAGGATGGCGCTGCGGAAGAGCCCGTCCAGGTTCCCGCCGAGCTTGCGCAGGGTGGCCTTGTCGTGCGCGGTCATCTCCATGTAGATGGTGCGCTGGACTTCGTAGACCTGGAGGCTGGCGCCACCGTCGAGGGACGAGCGCCGGCGGGCGGGGTAGCCGTCGATCCGGGAGTCGGGTGCGGCGACCACCCCGTCGCCGGTCGGGAACGTGAGGGGCAGCAACAACACGACCAGCGGCCAGTCCCCGTACTTCGTCCGCTTGCCGGCGCCGTAGGACAGCTCGACCTCCCAGCCGCCGTGCGCCCTCCTGGTCACCAGGTACGCCATCGGCTTCAGGCCAGCCGGGGGCGTGTCGAAGTGCACCGGCAGCCGGATCGGCCGGTCCACGGCATAGCGGACGTCGAGGGCGATCCGCCGGGCGACGGCGCGCGGGTCACCGGCGCTCTTGGGGGTGTATCGCACGATCACCTCGGCCCAGGCGCCCGGGGCGTACTCCCAGCGCAGCGCGGCGGACCGCGCGTCGAGGACCGCGTTGGCGTTCCAGCGCGCGGTCCGGCCGTTGACCGACTCGGCCGGCGTCAGGCCAGCGGAGCCCGCCTGGCCGGCGGCCACGGCGAAGTCCCGGTCGGTGCCGAGCGTCATGTCCTTGCCGGCCGGAACGATCCGCAGTTCGGCCGCGGGCGCGTCCTTGAGGGGCCGGGGTGACGTCTGCGGCGCCGAGGCGGTCAGTGCGAGCTGGTCGGTCCCGGTCCTGACGATCCGGTCGGTCATGACGGGGGGCACCCAGCCGAACTCCGCGTACTGCCGGGTGGGGTCGAAGGCGGCCGGGGCGGTCGCCGGCATCGGCGCGGTGGTCACGGTCGGGGACGGCGTGATCGCGGGGGTGACCGGCGGTGGCCGGTCCGGCCGACCGAGCAGCGCCGGGGCGGCGGCCAGGACCGCGACCACTGTAAGCCCGGCCGTCGCCGTCGCGGCGACCCGGCGCCGCCGCACCGTCCGGCGGCCGTCGCGTACGGCCCGGTGCAGGTCCACGGCGGACGGCGGGAGTGGGACGTCCCGCAGCGGCGTGAGCAGCTTCTCCTCCATCACTTCCCCTCTCCGGTGCTCGCGTAGGCGCCCACGCCGAGCAGGCGGCGCAGGTGGGCCAGCCCATGGGAGGTCTGGCTCTTGACGGTGCCGGCGGTGCAGCCGAGGGTCGCGGCGACCTCGTCCACCGGCCGGTCGTGCAGGAAGCGCAGCACCAGCACGGCCCGTTGCCGGGGCGGCACCTGGGCCAGCGCGCCGCGCAGCAGTTCCCGGTCCTCGACGGCGTCGCCCGGCGGAGCGGGCGCCCGTTCGGGTGGCGTGTCGACCAGGCGTACCCGGGACCAGAGGCGGCGCTTCTCGTCGAGGAAGACCCGGACCAGCACGGTCCGGACGTACGCGTCGAGGTTGTCGGCCTCGCGGGCCCGGCGCCAGTTCACGTAGATCCGGGTGACCGCGGTCTGGACCAGGTCGTCGCCGCGGTGCGCGTCCCCGGTCAGCTGGCAGCCGATCCGGCGCAGCGCCGGTAGTCGCGCGGTGACGTACTCGACGTACTCCCGTTCCAGGTCCGCCCGCATCCACCCACCCCGTTCGTGTCCGACTCCACACTGCTGACGGGGTCGGCCTCCGTCCAGGTTGTACGCGCCGCGAAGTTTCTCGGCGATTCGACACGCCCACAGCATGTTGTGTGTTGGCTTTTTCCGACCCACTACATCTAGGATCACTTTCACTGCTGGTGCGACCCCGATGGGTCCGCCAGGCGGCGGCGCCGGCCAGGCGTCGCGCCGAACAGGGAACCCGGTGGGAATCCGGGACTGCCCCGCAGCGGTGAGCGGGAACGACCGCCGTCATGAGCACTGGGCCCGACGGGGCCCGGGAAGCGACGGTCAGTAGGCCAGCGCGGAGACGCGTACGCCCGCGAGTCCGAAGACCTGCCAGCAGGGCGCGCCCACCCGGGTGCGCGGATCACCTCGGGGCCTCGTGGGAGGGCCGTCGAGCCGCACGGAGCACCGCCGGCACACCGACCGGTGGCGATCCGGCGTGCCGTCGTGCCCTCCCGCGGTCCACACCGACGACCAGGAGAGCACGTGACGGCGTCATCCACCTTCGCCCCGCCCGCGGTCGAGGCACTGCGAGACCTGCTGCACCGGCACCACCACGACCTGCCCGACACCGACCCGGACCGGATCCTGGCCCTGGTCGAGTCGGGGCGTACCGCCCGGGCCGACGCCGCGGAGCTGGCCGAACTGGCCGTCGCGGCGGCGGCCGGCCTGACCGCCGAGGAGCCGGCGTACGCCCGACTCGCCGCGCGCCTGCTCGCCGGGCGGATCGCGCACGAGACGGCAGCCCAGGGCATCACCACGTTCAGCGACAGCGTCGCGGCCGCGTACGCCGAGGGGTTGCTGGACCCCGGCTTCGCCGGCTTCGTCGCGACGCACGCCACCCCCCTCGACGCCCTGGTCGACCATGCCCACGACGACGCGTTCGAGTACTTCGGACTGCGCACGCTCCAGGACCGCTACCTGCTGCGCCACCCCGGGACCCGGGCGGTGCTGGAACGGCCGCAGCACTTCTGGCTGCGGGTGGCCGCCGGCCTGTCGGACACGGTGGAGGAGGCCGGCGAGCTGTACCGGGCGATGGCCCGGCTGACCTACCTGCCCAGCTCACCGACGCTGTTCAACGCCGGCGCCCGGCACCAGCAGCTCTCCTCCTGCTTCCTGGTCGACTCGCCCCGCGACGAGCTGGACTCGATCTACGAGCGCTTCACGCAGGTGGCGAAGCTGTCCAAGTTCGCCGGCGGGATCGGCATCTCGTGGTCCCGGGTGCGCTCGCGGGGGTCGCTGATCCGGGGCACCAACGGCCGGTCGAACGGCATCGTGCCGTGGCTGCGCACGCTGGACGCCAGCGTGGCCGCGGTCAACCAGGGCGGCCGGCGCAAGGGCGCGGCCTGCGTCTACCTGGACACCTGGCACGCCGACATCGAAGAGTTCCTGGAGCTGAAGGACAACACCGGGGACGAGGCCCGGCGCACCCACAACCTCAACCTGGCCAACTGGGTGCCGGACGAGTTCATGCGCCGGGTCGAGGCGGACGCCGACTGGTCGCTCTTCGACCCGCAGGAGGTACCGGAGCTGGTCGACCTCTGGGGCGACGAGTTCGACGCCGCCTACCGGGCGGCCGAGGTGGCGGGCCGGGCCGCGCGGACCCTGCCGGCCCGCACGTTGTACGGCCGGATGATGCGTACCCTGGCGCAGACCGGCAACGGCTGGATGACGTTCAAGGACGCGGCGAACCGGACCTGCAACCAGGTCGGCAACGGTGGCGGGGTGGTGCACCACTCCAACCTGTGCACCGAGATCCTCGAGGTGACCAGCGACGACGAGACGGCCGTCTGCACCCTGGGCTCGGTCAACCTGGCCGCGCACCTGACGGCCGACGGGGTCGATTTCGCGGCGCTCGCGCGGACCGTCCGGCTGGCCGTCGGTGCGCTGGACCGGGCGGTCGACCGGAACTGGTTCCCCACCGGGCAGGCGGCGACCGCGCACCGGCGCTGGCGTCCGCTCGGGCTCGGGGTGATGGGGCTGGCCGACGTCTTCGCCGCGCTGCGGCTGCCGTTCGACTCGGCGGAGGCGCTGGCGCTCTCCACCCGGATCGCCGAGGAGGTCGCCCTCGCCGCGTACGACGCCTCGGCCGACCTGGCGGCGGCGCGCGGGACGCACCCGGCGTACCCGCTGACCCGGGCGGCCGGCGGGGTGCTGCACCCGGACCACTGGCCGGACGCCCGACCGGCGCGGCCGGAGGCGTGGACGGCGCTGCGGGAGAAGGTCGCCCGGCACGGGCTGCGCAACTCGCTGCTGGTGGCGATCGCGCCGACCGCCACCATCGCCTCGATCGCCGGCTGCGCCGAGTGCGTCGAGCCGCTGGTCTCCAACGTCTTCAAGCGGGAGACCCTCTCCGGGGAGTTCCTCCAGGTCAACCGGTACCTGGTCGCGGACCTGAAGCGGCTGGGCCGGTGGACCCCGGCCACCCGGGACGCGATCAAGCGGGCGGACGGCTCGGTGCAGGGGCTGGACCTGCCGGCGGAACTGAGGGCGCTGCACCGCACCGCCTGGGAGCTGCCGCAGAAGGCGCTGGTCGACCTGGCCGCGGCCCGGGCGCCGTACGTGGACCAGTCGCAGTCGCTGAACCTGTTCCAGGCCAGCCCGACGATCGGCCGGCTCTCCTCGATGTACGCGTACGCCTGGCGGGCCGGGCTGAAGACGACCTACTACCTGCGGTCCCGCCCGGCGACCCGGATCGCCCAGACCACCGTCGCCGCCCCGGCGCCGGCGCAGCCGAAGCCGGTCGTGCCGGCGCAGTCGAAGCCCCTCGCGCCGGCACTGCTCACCCTGTCCGTCAGCGAGAGCGACGCGGTCGCCTGCTCGCTGGAGAACCCCGAGATCTGCGAGGCCTGCCAGTGACGATGCTGCTCGACCCCGGAATGGACCTGACCCTGCGCCCGATGCGCTACCCGGACTTCTACGAGCGGTTCCGGGCGGCCATCCGCAACACCTGGACGGTGGAGGAGGTGGACCTGGCTTCCGACGTATCCGACCTGGCGAAACTGTCGGACGGCGAGCGACACCTGGTCCACCGCCTGGTGGCGTTCTTCGCCACCGGCGACTCGATCGTGGCGAACAACCTGGTGCTCAACCTCTACCAGCACGTCAACGCGCCCGAGGGCCGCCTCTACCTGTCCCGCCAGCTCTACGAGGAGGCGGTGCACGTCCAGTTCTACCTGACCCTGCTGGACACCTACCTGCCCGACCACGCCGAGCGGGCGAAGGCGTTCGCGGCGGTCGAGCACATTCCGTCGATCCGCGACAAGGCAGCGTTCTGCTTCCGCTGGATCGACTCGGTCGGCTCGCTGCAGCGGTTGGAGAGCCGGGCGGACCGGCGGGCGTTCCTGCTCAACCTGATCTGCTTCGCGGCCTGCGTGGAGGGGCTGTTCTTCTACGGCGCCTTCGCCTACGTGTACTGGCTGCGCTCGCGCGGTCTGCTATCCGGGCTGGCCACCGGCACCAACTGGGTGTTCCGGGACGAGTCGATGCACATGGAGTTCGCCTTCTCGGTGGTGGACACCGTCCGCGCCGAGGAACCGTCCCTCTTCGACGCTGAGATGGCCGACGAGGTGCGGACCATGCTGGACGAGGCGGTGGCGGCCGAGCTGGCGTTCGCCCGGGACCTCTGCGGGGACGGCATGCCGGGGATGAACACCGCCGACATGCGCCGCTACCTGGAGTACGTCGCGGACGCCCGGCTCGTCCGGCTCGGCCTGCCGCCGGCGTACGGGTCGACGAACCCGTTCCCGTTCATGGAGCTGCAGGACGTGCAGGAGCTGACCAACTTCTTCGAGCGGCGGGTGTCCGCGTACCAGGTCGCGGTCGGCGGGGAGGTCAGCCTGGACGACGACTTCTGAGTAGCCTCGCCTGATGCGACCCCATCGAATCGATCGGAGCGAGGCCCGACGCATCGCCGTCCGGGCCCAGCTGCTCGACGCGCACCGGCCGACGGACCTGCTGACGGTCCTGGAGCGGTTGACGTTCCTGCAGTTGGACCCGACGGCGGCGGTGGCGCCCAGCGCCGACCTGGTGGCGTGGGCCCGGCTCGGCGCCGGGTACCAGCCGGCCCAGCTGCGTCAGGCGGTGGATCGTGACCGCACGGCGTTCGAGCAGTTCGAGCACCTCGCGATGGTGCGGCCGATGGCGGACCTCGGGCTCCACCTCGCCGAGATGGCCGCCTGTCCGGGGGATCCGCGGCGGCGCGCCTGGCTGGAGGCGAACGACTCCTTCCGGCGGGACGTGCTCGACCTGCTGCGTGCCTCCGGTCCGCTGCTGTCCCGAGACGTGCCGGACAGCAGCGTGGTGCCGTGGCCGTCAACCGGCTGGACGAACAACCGCAACGTCACGCAGATGCTGGAGCTCCTGGCCGCCCGTGGCGAGATCGCCATCTCCGGGCGGGTCGGGCGGCAGCGCCTCTGGGATCTGGCCGAACGGGTCTATCCAGCAGACACGACGATGGTTCCGGCGGACGAGGCCCGCCGGCTGCGGGACGAGCGGCGGTTGCGCTCGCTGGGCATCGCCCGCGCGACGTACGCCGGGGAGGCCGGCGAGCCGGCGGAGGTGGCGGGCACGCCGGGCACGTGGCGGGTCGACCCGGCGGCGCTCGGCCAGCCGTTCGCCGGGCGTACTGCGCTGCTGTCGCCGTTCGACCGGCTGATCCACGACCGCAAGCGCGCCCTGGAGTTGTTCGACTTCGACTACCGCCTGGAGATGTACGTCCCGAAGGCGAACCGGCGCTGGGGCTACTTCGCGCTCCCCGTGCTGCACCACGACCAGCTGATCGGCAAGGTCGACGCCACGGCCGACCGGAAGAGTTCGGTGCTGCGGGTGGATGCCGTCCACCGGGACGTCCCGTTCACCCCTGACATGACCGCGGCGGTCGACGCGGAACTGGAAGCGCTGGCCTCCTGGCTCGGCCTGGCCAAGGTCCGCCTTGGGTGAGGAGTTGTCCACGACTCGTCATGTGTGGCTCAGCTGCGCCCGGAGGCCGTGCCGGTCGATCTGGATCCAGTACTCGACGATCCGCCCCGCGGCCACCCGGTAGACCGCGCTGGCCACCTGCGTCACCGGCCGACCGGTCGGCGGCAGCCCGTCCACCTCGCCGAGGTGCCGCCCGCTCTGTATCCAGCGGGCGTAGACCCGGTCTCCGCTTCCGAACAGCTCGTCCAGCCGCAGGCCGAAATCCCCGTACGCGGCGAGCATGTCGCGGACGTGGTCGGCGTACTGCCCCGGCGTGCGCTCCACGGTGACCGCCTCCTCGGAGTGCACCTGATGGGCACGCACCCGGTCCGCCATGAACCGGTGGGCGGCGTCCGGGTCGACCCCCGACCTGACCTGCTCCATGAAATCCCGCACGACCCGCACTTCCCTGGTCTCCATGATCTGGATCGTCCCGGCCCCGACGTCGCTGCTGAAGATCCAATTCCTGGCATCCGGCTACCGGGCTCGCGCCCAGGCGAGGAAGCGCTCGGTCAGGTCCTCCGGCAGGGCGTGCCCGTTGAGCTGGGAGAGCTGCGCGCCGGCCTCGGCCATCAGCGTGCCCAAATAGACCAGCAGGGCCGTGCGGTCCTCCCGGTACTCGACCAGCAGCGCCAACCGCGCCGGCTGGCAGGGCCACTCCGCTCCGCAGCCCCGGCACCGCCACAGCGGACGCATCGGCAGGTGCGGGCGGGATCTCACCGTGGACCGCCGCTGCGCCGCCACCCACCGGCCCGCCAGCGCTGGGCCGGGGTGAGATTGCCGGCCCGGCCCGGGTCGGACGTCGGAAAGGCATCGGTCGGCTGGGTCAGCCAGTCCGGCCGCTCGTTCAACGGCAGCCGCTGCCGAGGGACGTGGATCGACGTCTTGCGGCGCCAGAACCGGAAACGCATTCTGGGGCTCCCTTCGCAGATTGAGGGGGCCGTCCCCGACGTCGCCGGCGAGGCGGCCCCATGCTGACGCAGGCCGCCGGGCTCCTCGCCTCCACCGGTTGCGCCGTCCTATGGGGACCACCCTCCCGCGCGTCACCAGACAGATACACCGCGTAGGGATATGGTCGTCAGATATTCGGGACGTCCGATGGAGGGGCCGTGAACGACGCGCTCAGAGTGGCGCTCAGCGAGACCGGGCACACGACCGAGTCCCTCGCCGAACGGGTCGGCGTCGATCCGAAGACGGTCGGACGGTGGCTGAGTGAAGGCCGCATCCCCCATCCCCGGCACCGCGCGTCGGCTGCCGACGTGCTCGGGCGGGACGTCGCGGACATCTGGCCGGACACTTCAAGACGTCGTGAGCCGGTGTGGTTCCGTCCATGGCAGGAGATCGAGCGCGAAGCGCTGTGCCTGCGCTGGTTCGAGCCCACCGTTCTGCCGGGCCTTCTTCAGACCGAGGCGTATGCCCGCGCCGTACTCGGCGGCGCAGGCCTGATCCCCCGGGGCGACGTCGAGCGACACCTGGCGGCCCGGATCGCCCGCCAGGGCGTCCTCAAGCGGGACGACCCGCCGCAGTTCACCGCCGTGGTCGACGAGGCGGTCCTCCGTCGACCGGTCGGTGGCCGGGAGGCGATGCACGAGCAACTGCGTGCCCTGGTCGCGGCCTGCGCGGAGCCGCACGTGCGGGTGCACGTCGTGCCGTCCTCGGTCGGCGCCTACGCGGGCCTGAACGGCCCGTTCGTGATCGCCACCTGTCCCGACCACCGTCTCGCCGGCTATCTCGACAATCAGGTTCAGGGACAAGTCGTTAGCGACCCGGAGGACATCGCGGCCATGATGGCAGCGTGGGAGAACGTACGCGGCGAGGCGCTGTCCCACTGGCAGTCAGTCGACCTCATCACGGAAGTGGCGGAGACATGGAGCTGATCGGCGCCCAATGGCGCAAGAGCAGCCGCAGCAGCGGCAACGGCGGCGCCTGCGTCGAGGTCGCCGACAACCTGCCCGGCATCGTTGCGGTCCGCGACTCCAAGGACCCCGACGGCCCGGCCCTGACCTTCACCCCGCCGGCCTGGCGCGCCTTCCTCTCCCAGGTGACCGAGCGGCCCTGATCCCGACACAGCGGTGCCCCGTCCGGTCGTCGGGACTGGCGCTGCACGCTGTGCGGCCGACCGGACCGCCGCCGTGTGACTCGTTTACGTCGTCAGCTCTGTAGCGTGCCCAACACCCGCCAAGGGTGTGGGCGCTCCGCCGGTCGGCGCGCGCGCCGCACATCCGGGCCGAGTGGAGACAGCGCCGCCGGTGGGCCCGGGCAGACGTTCAGGAAGCGCCCTCCGCCGGTCGCCCTGGCGCGCCGGCACAGGCGCCGGGCATGCTGTGCCGATGGCCGTACACGTGGCGCACGACGGACCGGTGACCACGGTGATCCTCGACCGGGCGGCGTCCCGCAACGCCGTCGACGGGCCGACCGCACGGGCGCTCGCCGACGCGTTCCGCGCCTTCGAGGCCGACCCCGACGCCGCCGTCGCCGTGCTCTGGGGCGCGGGCGGCACCTTCTGCGCGGGCGCCGACCTCAAGGCCATCGGTACGCCCAGCGGCAACCGAGTCGAACCCGACGGCGACGGCCCGATGGGTCTCACCCGGATGGCGCTGTCCAAGCCGGTCATCGCCGCGATCTCCGGATACGCCGTGGCCGGCGGCCTCGAACTGGCGCTCTGGTGCGACCTGCGGGTCGCCGAGTCCGACGCGACGCTCGGGGTGTTCTGTCGGCGGTGGGGCGTACCGCTGATCGACGGCGGGACGGTCCGGCTGCCCCGACTGATCGGGGAGAGCCGGGCGATGGACCTGATCCTCACCGGCCGCCCGGTGCCGGCCGACGAGGCGTACGCGATGGGGTTGGTCAACCGGCTGGTCCCGCCCGGTGAGGCCCGGGCGGCGGCCGAGCGGCTGGCCGCCGACATCGCCCGCCACCCGCAGACCTGCCTGCGCAACGACCGCGCGTCGGTGCTGGCCGGCGCGGGCCTGACCGAGCCGCAGGCGTTGGCGACCGAGCTGGCGTATGGCATGGAGAGCCTGGCGTCGGACGCGGCGGCCGGCGCGGCCCGGTTCGCCGCGGGCGCCGGCCGGCACGGCGCGGACGCGACCGGCTGAGCGGACCGCCGGGAGGATGGGTCCTCCCGACGGCGTCCGTGGTGGTGGCAGGAGCAGGGCCCGGCTCAGGCGGTGTACACCTCGAACTCGGCGACCTGGCCGGCCGGCCAGCCGGTGTTGCCGGTGAAGGTGAGCCGCAGGTGGCGCCGGCGGCCGGGACGGGCCGCCGGCGCACGGTGAATCAGGCTGGCTCGGGGGTACGCAGCCAGACGGCGGTGTCCGGGGGCAGCCGGTCGTCGTCGAGCGACCCGCTGGCCAGCAGCAGCTCCCCGTGCGCCGGCAGCGGCACCGGTGCGTCGGAGAGGTTGACCAGGCAGCGGAAGCCCCCGCCACGACCGAACGCGAGCACCGCGTCCGGGGCGGGCAGCCAGGTCAGCTCGCCGTCGCCGAGCGCCGGGTCGGCCCGCCGGATCGCGATCGCCGCCCGGTACAACTCCAGCATCGAGTACGCGTCGCCGGTCTGCGCCCGCACCGTCCGGTCCTTCCAGTCGGCCGGCTGCGGCAGCCAGGGGCGGGCCGTCGCGCCGTCCGGGCAGAAGCCGAACGGGGGCTCATCGCCGGACCAGGGCAACGGCACCCGGCAGCCGTCCCGGCCCGGGTCGACGTAACCGGAGCGCGGCCACATCGGGTCGGTACGCAGCTCCGGGGGAATGTCCTCGACCTCCGCGAGCCCGAGTTCCTCACCCTGGTAGACGTAGGCGGCACCGGGGAGCGCGAGCGAGAGCAGCGCAGCCGCACGGGCCCGAGTGGTGCCGAGTTCGAGATCGGAGAAGATCCCCTCACGCTTCCTGGCGAAGCTGAAGGTGGTGTCCTCCCGGCCGTACCGGGTCACGTGGCGGGTGACGTCGTGGTTGGAGAGCACCCAGGTGGCCGGCGCGCCGACCGGCGCGTGCGCGCTCAGCGTCCCGTCGATGCTCTCGCGCAGCGCCGAGGCGTCCCAGGCGCAGCCGAGAAAGTCGAAGTTGAACGCCGCGTGCAGCTCGTCCGGGCGCAGGTAGTTGGCGAACCGCTGCCGGTCCGGCATCCACACCTCACCGATCAGTGCGCGGTCGCCGGGGTACTCGTCGGCGATCCGCCGCCAGTCGCGGTAGATCTCGTGAACCCCTTCGAGGTCGCGGAACGGGTGCGGCCGGCCCGGCAGGGTCTCGGACAGCGTCCCGTCCTTGACCAGCAGCCCGGCCGAGTCGATCCGGATGCCGTCCACTCCACGGTCGAACCAGAACCGCAGTACGTCCTCGAACTCCGCCCGCACCCTGGGGTGGTTCCAGTTGAAGTCCGGCTGCTCGGCGGTGAACAGGTGCAGGTACCAGTCGCCGGGGGTGCCGTCCGGGTTGATGGTCCGGGTCCAGGTCTCGCCGCCGAACTCGCCGACCCAGTCGGTGGGCCGCTGGTCGCCGTTCGGGCCCCGGCCGGGGCGGAACCAGAACAGATCCCGCTCGGGCGCGTTCGGTCCGCCGGCGAGTGCCGCCTGGAACCAGGGGTGCGTGTCCGAGCAGTGGTTCGGTACCACGTCGACGATGGTCCGGATGCCGAGCGCGTGTGCCTCCGCGATCAGCGCCTCCGCCTCGGTCAGGGTGCCGAAAACCGGGTCGATGTCGCGGTAGTCGGCCACGTCGTAGCCGGCGTCGGCCATGGGGGAGGGGTACCAGGGGCTGAACCAGATCGCGTCGATGCCAAGCTCGGACAGGTAATTCAGCCGGGAACGAATGCCGGCGATGTCGCCGATGCCGTCGCCATTGCCGTCGGCGAAGCTACGTGGGTACACCTGGTATATCACCGCTCCACGCCACCACGGACTACTGCCTGCTGTGGGCACGAGCACCTGCTTTCTGCGTCGGCATGAGGGCGGGTTTGCCGGACCTGAATGTGTATCGACGTTCAGGGCTATCCTTTGAGGCTGCCTGTGGTCAGACCGGACATGATGTTCCGCTGGAAGATCAGAAAGACGACGACGGTCGGGATCGCTGCGATGACCGACGCGGCGATCACCACGTTCATGGGCGTACCGCCCGAGAAGGCGTAGATGCCGACGCTGACCGTCCGGGTCTCGGGCGACGGCATGACCAGCTTCGGCCAGAGAAAGTCCTTCCAGACCGCCGTCACGGCGAAGATCGACACTACGCCGAGGATGGGGCGCGACATTGGCAGGATGATCGACCACAGCGTGCGCAGCGGCGTCGCCCCGTCCATCAGGGCCGCCGCCATCAGCTCCTCTGGGATCGAGTCGAAGAACCGTTTCAGCAGGAAGATGTTGAACGCGTTCGCGACCGCGGGCAGCCAGATGGCAAACGGCGAGTCGAGCAGGTTGATGTGCAGGATCGGCAGGTCGATCACGGTCACGTACTGCGGAACGATGAGGACCATCGCCGGGATCATCAGCGTTGCCAGCATCAGGCCGAGGATCAGGTTGCCGAACGCCGGTCGAAGCTTCGACAGGGCGTACGCCGCGGCAGTGTCGAGGACGAGCTGGAACAGCAGCGCGCCGGCCGCGTAATAGAACGTGTTGAACAGCAGCTTGGCGAGGTTCAGGTTGTTCCATGCGTCGGCGTAGTTCTGCGCCCGGGGATCCTTCGGGAACAGCGATGGCGGGGTCTGCGCGATCTCCTGACCGGACTTGAGCGCGCCGGTGACCATCCAGTAGAGCGGCCCGAGGAAGACGAGCGTGAAGCCCACGACGACGACGGCGAGCAGCATCCAATAGATGACCCTGCCGCGCCCCCGCCTGAGCTGGGCATGGGAGATGAGGGTCCGGGTCCCCGAGTCCTGTGCCATTCCTCGACCCGTCCTAGTCCTGTTTCGAGCTCAGCCGCACGTAGGCGGCGGAGAAGCCGGCCAGCACCACGAGCATGATCACGCCGAGCGCCGCGGCGCCGTTGAGGTCGTTCTGGAAGAACCCGTGCTGGTAGATGAGGTACGCCACCGAGGTCGCGGAGTCCTCCGCGCCCGTACCGTTCGCGAGGATCAGCGGCTCGATGAAGAACTGCATCGTGGCGACGATCTGGAGCATCGCCAGGAGCGCGAGGATCAGCCGGGTCTGCGGGATTGTCACGTGGCGGATCCGCCGCCAGATCCCGGCGCCGTCGAGCTCGGCCGCTTCGTAAAGCTCGCCCGGGATGTTCTGCAGTGCCGCCAGGTAGATCAGTACCGCGCCGCCCATGTTCATCCAGGTCGACGCGATCACCATCGCCGGCATCGTCATCCCGGGGGACTGCATCCACTGCGATGTGGGCAGGTGCAGCGTCTTGAGGATCGAGTTGAAGAGTCCAGCGTTGCTGGGGTCGTACGCGTAGAACTTGAAGAGGAAGAGCGCCGAGGCTGGCGGGAGCATCACCGGCAGGTAGACCAGGATCCGCAGGTACCCCTTGGCGTGGCGAAACTCGTTGAGCAGGATCGCCACGAAGAACGGCACCGCGTACCCGAGTACGAGCGCGAGAATCGTGAAGTAGAACGTGTTCTTCCAGGCCGTCCAGAAGCTGGGATCGGCGATGATGCGGTCGTAGTTGTCCCAGCCGACCCAGGTCGTGACGCCGCGCCGGGTGCGCTGGAAGCTCATGACGACGCCGCGGATCATCGGATACCAGGAGAAGAGCGCGAAGCAGATCACCGCGCCGATCAGGAACGCGTGCCCGGTGAGATTGTCTCGTACCTTGCGGCCGAGGCTCGTACGCTGCGGCCCTGCCGGGTACGGCGACGCGGGGCGACCCGGTTCTCTCCCGGTCCCCGGGACGGTGGTGATCGCCAAGGCAACTCCTGCGTGAGTCAGTGACCGGACGGTGCGGCGCGGAGGGTGTGGGGGCCGGCGAGCCGGCCCCCACACCCTCGGATCAGCTCTGGGCAGCGAGGAGCTTGTTGACCTTGTCTTCGGCCGTCTTGAGAAGGGCGTCGATGTTCGCGTTCGGGTTCGTCAGCACACCGGACATCGCGGCGTCGAGCACCGCGTAGATCGCCTGCGCGTTGCGGGGCTCACCCTTGATCGGGACCGGGTTCGCCTCGAAGATCGCGAAGTTCGCGGTGTCGACGTTCGCGTTCGCCTTGCGCAGCTCGAGCTCCTGCTTCTGCGCGTCGCTGCCGTTGGCGAAGAGCAGCGGCTGGGGCAGGCCCACCGGGTAGTTCTGCGGCTTGGCCCGGACGTAGTCGAACTGGCCCTTACCCGGCGTCAGCTTCTGGTATGCGATCCACTTCAGACCGGCCTTGACCTGGTCGGGGGTGAGGCCCTTCTTGAAGAAGTAACCCTCGCCACCACCGAGCGTCCCCTTCGCCGCGCCGTCCTGGCCGGGCAGCGGGGCCATCGCCCAGTCCTGGAACTTGCCCTGGAACTGGCTGACGATCGCCTGGGTGGCATCGGGCGCGCCGATGAACATGCCGACCTTGCCCGCGCCGGCGTTGGTCAGCAGATCGCCCCACTGCAGCAGTTGGCGGTCGCCCATGCTGTTGTCGCCGTACCGCATGTCCTTGAGGTTCTGCAGGACCTGCTTGCCCGTCGCGTTGTTGAAGTCGGCCTTCTTGCCGTCGGCGGTCAGCACCTGGCCGCCCTGGGAGTAGAGCAAGGAGGTGAAGTGCCAGCCTCCGGTGTTGCCTGCGCTGTACTCCGAGTAGCCGGAGATGCCCTTACCGAGCGCGGAGATCTTCTTGGCGGCGTCCCGGACCTCGACCCACGTCTTGGGCGGGCTGTTGACGTCGAGCCCGGCCTGCTGGAACAGGACCTTGTTGTAGACCAGGCCCATCGAGTAGTTCTTCACCGGGGCGGCGTAGATCTTGCCGCCGTCGGTGAAGACCTCCTTGAGTGCCGGGTCGACGCTGTCCCAGGTCGGGACCGTGTCCTTGTTGGCGAACTCGGTGATGTCCATCGCCTGACCGGAGTCGAGCACCTGCTGGAGATCGGTCATGTACCCGTAGAACACGTCGGTGACGGTGCCGCCGGCGAGGCGAGCGGTGAAGTCCGGCGGGTTGTTGCACTGCTCGCCGACGCTGACGCTCTTGATGACGATATTGGGGTTCTGCCGCTGGAACTCGACGACATCGTCGTTCCAGTTCTTCAGCAGCTCTTTCTGGGAGCCGACCGGCTGGCAGTCGACGGTGATGGTGACCTTGCCGCCTGCATCGTTCGTCGCGTCGTCGCTCTTCGTGGAGCAAGCCGTAAGGCTGAGCCCCAGGCCGGCCACGAGCGCTAACGCCGCAGCCTTCCGGTACTGCGGTACGGACATCCTGTCCATCCCTTCGGGAACGGGTGTCTCCATGACCTTCGCTGATCTGCGGTGATCGTGATCGTCACCGCGGCGATGCCCCTGCTACTGATCTGTATCCGCCATGCGACCTGACCCTCGGTAGCTGCGTCGGGGCCGGGTGTGAGTGGAGTCACTGTAGCGAGGCGGACTGATTTCAGCAAGATATCGATTGGGTTTTGAAAGGATGCGACTTCTCGGCGATAAGTATTGACAGGCCCCTGGAGAACGACCGAGATGATGCTCTTCGCCCCTTTGCCGCTCGCACTCGCTCCGTCACCTACGCCGAAGCCTTCTATCGCCTAAGGTGGGGTCGCGCTGGCCGGTGGATCAGGCCGGCGCTGCTCGGCGCCGGCAACGACGAAACGGCCGCCGACCGCGAGCAGCGGTCGACGGCCGGAGCGTCGTTCAGCGGCCAGGGAGGCGGTCCGTGGCCGGATGGTCAGTCAGGGTCCGGCGCGATGGTCAGCGGCCGGGGGCGGGCGCGGTGGAACCGCGTACCACCAGTTCGGGTTCGAACAGCAACTCGTCGTGCAGCACGCCGGCCCCCTCGATCTGGGTGACCAGCAGGTCCACCGCGGCCTGCCCCATCGTCTCGATCGGCTGCCGCACCGTGGTCAACGGCGGGTCGGTGCAGGTCATGAACGCGGAGTCGTCGAAGCCCACTACCGACACATCGGTCGGCACCGCACGACCCAGCCGCCGGGCGGCCCGGATGGTGCCCAGGGCCAGCACATCGCTGGCGCAGATGATGCCGGTCACGCCACGCTCGACCAACTTGGTCGCGGCGACCCGCGCCCCTTCCATAGAGAAGCTGGAGCGCTCGACGTACCCCGTGTCGTCGGCCCAGCCTGCGGCCTGGACCATCGCGTCCAGCTTGCGCCGGGACGGCACGTGCCCCTCCGGGCCGAGCACCATGCCGATCCGCTCGTGCCCGAGCGACCGGAGGTGGCCGTACGCCTGCTCCACCGCCACCGCGTCGTCGGTGGACACCCGGGGGAAACCCAGCTCGTCGACGCCGGCGTTGACCAGCACCACCGGCAGCCCCCGGTCGGTCAGCCGCCGGTAGTGCTGGTGCGAGGCGTCGGCCAGCGCGTACGAGCCGCCGGCGAAGATGACGCCGGAGACCTGGTGGTCGAGCAGCATCTCGACGTAGTCCGGCTCGGACACCCCGCCGATGGTGCGGGCGCAGAGCGCCGGGGTGTAACCGCGCTGGGCGAGGGAACCGGTCACGACCTCGGCGAGCGCTGGGAAGATCGGGTTCTGCAGCTCGGGGAGCACCAGGCCGACCAGCCGGGCGCGCTCCCCGCGCAGCTTGGTGGGTCGTTCGTAGCCGAGCACGTCGAGCGCGGTCAGCACCGCCGTCCGGGTCGTCTCGGACACGCCGCCACGGCCGTTCAGCACCCGGCTCACGGTGGCCTCGCTGACGCCCGCCTTGCGGGCCACCTCGGTCAGTCTCTTCGTCACGCCCGCAACTCTACGGCGGATGACCGCAAGAACTGAACAGCGAACTGGCTTGGTATGGAAAGAACGCGTCAGGCGGTTGTCTGGACCCGACCGTCAGCTCAGGTCGCGCAGCGCGTCCTCGATCGCCCGGTGGAACGTCGGGTACGCGTAGATCATGTGCCGGAGCTGGCTGAGCGGCACCGCCGCGTGCACCGCCACCACCAGCGCCGACAGCACCTCGCCGCCGGCCGGGCCGACCGACGTCGCGCCGATCAGCACGCCCTGGTCGGCGTCGGCGACCAGCTTGATGAAGCCCTCGTTGCCGGCCTTGTGGATCCAGCCGCGGGCCGACGACGACAGCTGGGCGAAGCCGACCTGCACGTTGATGCCGCGCTCGCGGGCCTGCTTCTCGGTGAGGCCGACCGCGCCCACCTCCGGGTCGGTGAAGGTGACCCGGGGTAGCGCCCGGTAGTCGGCGCGCGGGACGGTGCCGGCCGCGCCGGCCGGGCCGGGCGTGGCCGTCGCGCCGCCCACCGCGCTGACCGCACCCATCGCGCCGCCCACCACGCTGGCGGTGCCGCTGGGGTCCGCGCCGCCGCCGGCGTGCCGGGCGTGGTCGAGCAGGTCGGCGACCACGATCGACGCCTGGTACATGGCGATGTGGGTGAAGGCGCCCTCACCGGTCACGTCGCCGACCGCCCAGATGGCGTCGGTGACGTGCATCCGGTCGTCCACCGGCAGGTAGCGCTGGGAGGCGTCCACCCCGACGGTCTCCAGGCCCAGCTCGTCCAGGTGCGCCCGGCGGCCGGTGACCACCAGCAGCCGCTCGGCGCGGCACTCCTGGTCGCCCGAGTGCACGGTGAACGTCGACCCGTCGTGGCTGACCCGCTCCGCCTTCACGCCGGCCCGGATCTCCACCCCGTCGGCGCGCAGCGCGGCGGCGGCCACCTCGGAGGCCTCCGGCTCCTCGAGGGCGAGCACCCGGTCCAGCGCCTCGACCACGGTGACCCGGACGCCGAACCGGGCGAAGACCTGGGCCAGCTCCAACCCGATCGCCCCGCCGCCCAGGATCAGCAGCGTCTCCGGCAGTTCCTCCACCTCGATCGCCTGGTGGTTCGTCCAGTACGGCGTGTCGACCAGCCCGTCGATCGGCGGCACCGAGGGCCGGGTGCCGGTGCCGAGCACGATCCCGTGCCGGGCCCGGAAGACCTGCTCGCCGACGCGTACCTGGCCGGGGCCGTCGAGCCGGCCGCTGCCGCGCAGGAACCGGCCGCCCTTGCCGGTGAACCGGTCCACCGCGACCTGGTCGTTCCAGGTGTCGGTGGCCTCCTCGCGGATCCGCTTCGCCACCGGCGCCCATTCCGGCTGGACCTGGGCCGAGCCGGCCAGCTCGTTGACCCGCCGCGCCTCGGCCAGCGCGTTCGCCGCCCTGATCATCATCTTGCTGGGAATGCAGCCCCAGTAGGGACACTCCCCGCCGACCAGGTCCCGTTCGACGCCGACGACGGTCAGGCCGGCCTCGGCGAGTCGCCCGGCCACCTCCTCGCCGCCGACCCCGAGCCCGACCACGACCACGTCCACCAGTTCCGGCTCCGCCATGCCGCCAGCATCCCCCAGCGGCCGGGGGCCGGCCAGCGGACCGGGCCGGAATTCCCACGCCCGTAACCTTTCGCAGGACCTACGGTGGCCGGATGCACGCACGCTTCGCCGCGGTCCGGGACTGCTTCCACGACCTGCTGGCCGCCGGCCGGGAGACCGGCGCCGGCCTGGCCATCTGGTACGACGGCCGCCCTGTGATCGACCTCGTCGCCGGCTGCCGCTCCGCATCCGCGCCCGACCCGGGCGCGGCTGGCGGTTCGCGCCCGGTCGCCGGCACGGCGAGTGCGGCGTGGCGGCCGGACACGCTGGTCAACGTCTACTCGGTCGGCAAGCCGGTGGTGGCGCTCTGCCTGCTCATGCTGGTCGACCGGGGGCGGGTCGACCTGGACGCCCCGGTCGCCGCGTACTGGCCCGGGTTCCGCACCCCGGCGACCGTCCGGCAGGTGCTCAACCACACCGCCGGGCTGCCGGCCTTCCCGGTGATCCGGCCCGCCGAGGCGGTCGCCGACTGGGCGCTGCTCTGCGCCGACCTGGCCGCCGCCGACCCGGAGTGGGAGCCGGGGTCCGTCGCGGGCGAGCACGCCTGGACGTACGGGCACCTGGTGGGCGAGCTGGTCCGGCGGGTGGACGGGCGCTCGGTGGGGCGTTTCCTGGCCGAGGAGATCGCCGGCCCGTGGCGCCTCGACCTGGGCTTCGGCCTCGGCGCGGCCGACCAGCGGCGGTGCGCCGACCTGTCGTACGGCGACCCGGACTGGCCGGTGCGGATGCTCGGCGAGCCGGGGTCGCTACGCGCCCGGGCGCTGGACAACCCGCCCGGCGGCCGGGACCTGACCGTGCTGAACAGCCCGCTCTGGCGGGGCGCGGAGATCCCCGCGGTCAACCTGCACGCCACCGCCTCCGCGCTGGCCCGGCTCTACGCGGGCCTGCTCGCCGGCGGCACCCTGGACGGGGTACGCCTGTTCAGCCCCGACCTGGTCGCCGAGGCCACCCGGGTCCAGTACGACGGCCCGGACCTGGTCCTGGACCGTCCCGCGCACTGGACGCTGGGGATGGGCTGGGAGCCGGACGGGAGCTGGGGCATGGGCGGGATCGGGGGCAGCAGCGCGTGGGCCGACCCGGGGCGTGGCTACACCTTCGCGTACGCGACGGCCCGGCTGGCCGAGCACGACCGGGTGGACGAGCTGGTCGAGGCGCTGCACTCCTGCCTGTGACGGTCGGGGTGGAATTCGGATGTGCCGCGGGGAGTCGGACCCCTACGGTGGCGCGATGACGCTTTCTCATGATGTGGCCGGGAACGGCCCGACGGTGGTCCTGTTGCACTCCACGGCCTGCGACCGGCGGATGTGGGACCCACAGCTGCCCGTCCTGGTCGACGCCGGCTACCGCGTGGTGCGCGCCGACCTGCGGGGCTTCGGCGACTCCCCGATGCCGGACCGTCCGTGGAACAACGCCCAGGACGTGGTGGATCTCCTGGACGAGCTGGGCGTCGCGGACGCGGCGCTGGTCGCGGCCTCCGGCGGCGGGCGGGTGGCGCTGGAGATCGCGGCCCGCTGGCCCGACCGGGTGACCGCCCTGGCCCTGCTCTGCACCGCGCTGAGCGGGCACGAGCCCAGCGCCGAGCTCCGGGCGTTCGGCGAGCGCGAGGACGCGCTGCTCGAAGCCGGTGACGTCGCCGGCGCGACCGAGCTCAACGTGCAGACCTGGCTGGGCCCGCACGCCGACGAGGCGACCCGGGAGAAGGTACGCCGGATGCAGCGGCACGCCTTCGAGGTGCAACTGGCCGCGGTCGAGGAGTTCCCGCCGATCAGGGTCGAGACCGACCTCTCCGCGATCACCGCCCCCAGCCTGCTCGTCTCCGGCGGCCACGACCTCGCCGACTTCCGGCAGATCGCCGCCCGGCTCTCGGAGCAGCTCGCCGACGCCCGGCTCCTCGAGCTTCCCTGGGCCGGTCACCTCCCCAGCGTGGAACGCCCCGACGAGGTGAATCCGGTGCTGGTCGACTTCCTGCGCGAGACGAAGCGCTAGCCGCTCGCCGCGCTCATCGGGACGCCGGGCCCGGTCCGGGTACGACGACCGGGGTGCCGGTCGGGGTGAGCAGGGCGCGGGCGGCCACCGCCATCCGGCGTCGCTGCGGCACCAGGGCCCGGCGGACGAAGACGTCGTGGTCCTGCGCGGCGACCTCGTCGAGGATGCCGCCGTAGAGCGCGAACGCGGTGCGCATGCAGGCCTGCGAGGCGGGGGCGAGCAGGGTGATCCCCGGCGCGGCGGTCTCGTAGTGGGCCTGGGCGCGGGTCACCTCGTACTCGATCAGCTCCCGGATCTTCGGCGTGCTGCGGCCCTGCGCCTTCGCCGCGAGCAGCTCGTCGCGGGTGACGTTGAACTTGGCCAGGTCCTCGTCGGGCAGGTAGGTGCGGCCCCGGTCGAGGTCCTCGGCGACGTCCCGGATGAAGTTGGTGAGCTGGAAGGCGAAGCCGAGCTGGCGGGCCGGCTCGCGGGCCGCCGCCGGGTCGGAGCTGCCCAGGATCGGCAGCATCATCGTCCCGATGACCGCCGCCGAGCCCTCCATGTAGTCGAGCAGGTCGTCGTAGGTCGAGTACGACATGACCGTCAGGTCCATCGCCATGCTGCGCAGGAACGACGCAAAGTCGCCGGGGTCGAGATCGAAGATGGCGATGGTGTGCAGCACGGCCGGGAGCAGCGGGTCGTCCACCGGCTCGCCGTGCAGGCCGGCGACGAAGCGGGTCGACCACTCGTCGAGACGGGCCGCGCGTTCGGCGGGCGGCAGGACCTCGGTGCGATCGACGATCTCATCGGCGTGGCGCGTGAATCCGTACAGAGCGTGCACGTGCCGCCGTTTCCAAGCGGGCAGCAGGCGAGTGGCGAGGTAGTAGGTGCGCCCGTGGCGTTTGTGCAGCTCCTGGCAGCGGGCATAGGCAGCGGTGAGATCGGTGTCCACCGGCCCTCCTCGAGATTCGACGCAGCAATCGACGCAACTCGTAACCCTAGGGTACGCTCGCCCGCATGGCCAACGACGCAGTTGCGGGTAATGCGCTCCGCGTCGCGCCGCTCGCCACCACCGCCACGAACCGGCGGGCATGATGAGCGACTTCGCGAAGGAGGTGGTCGCGTGCGGACCGTGAACGGACGTACGGACCGGGTCGTGGTCGTGGGCGCGGGCCTGGGCGGGCTGGCGTGCGCGCTGCACCTGGCCGGCAGCGGCCGGCAGGTGACCGTGGTGGAACGCGAGCCGGTGCCGGGCGGCCGGGCCGGCCGGCTCGGCGTCGACGGCTACGAGTTCGACACCGGGCCCACCGTGCTCACCATGCCCGACCTGATCGCCGAGGCGCTCGGCGCGGTCGGCGAGGAGCTCGACGACTGGCTCGACCTGACCCCGGTCGACCCCGCCTACCGGGCCTACTACCCGGACGGCTCGACGCTGGACGTCATCACCGACACCACCCGGATGGCGGCCGAGATCTCCCGGGTCTGCGGGCCCCGGGAGGCCGACGGCTACCTGCGCTTCGTCGACTACGCGCGCAACCTGTGGAACTGGGAGCGGGCCGACTTCATCGACCGCAACCTGGACGCCCCGACCGACCTGCTCACCGCCAACCTGGTGAAGCTGCTGGCCAACGGCGCGTTCCGGCGGCTCCAGACGAAGATCAACCAGTTCTTCCAGGACCCGCGCACCCAGCGCGTCTTCTCCTTCCAGGCGATGTACGCCGGGCTCGCGCCGCACGACGCGCTGGCCATCTACAGCGTCATCGCGTACCTCGACTCGGTGGCCGGGGTCTACTTCCCGCGCGGCGGCATCCACGCGGTCTCCCGCGGCATGGCCGGCGCCGCCGAGAAGCACGGCGTCCAGATCCGGTACGGCACCACGGTGACCCGGGTGGAGACCGCCAACGGGCGGGCCACCGGCGTGGTGACCGACGACGGCGAGCTGATCCCGGCCGACGTGGTGGTGCTCAACCCGGACCTGCCGGTCGCCTACCGCGACCTGCTGCCCGAGGGCCGGCAGCGGAAGCTGACCTACTCGCCGTCCTGCGTGGTGCTGCACGTCGGATCGACGCAGGGATATGAGAAGATCGCCCACCACAACATCCACTTCGGTCGGAAGTGGAAGGGCACCTTCGACGAGGTGATCCGCCGCGGCGAGCTGATGACCGACCCGTCGTTGCTGGTCACCAACCCGAGCCGGACCGACCCGTCGGTCGCCCCGGCCGGCCGGCACACCTACTACGTGCTCGCGCCGGTGCCCAACCTCGAGCGCGCCCCGTTCGACTGGCGCGGCGACCTCAGCCGCCGCTACGCCGATCAGCTGATCGGCACGCTGGAGGAGCGCGGGTACGTCGGCTTCGGTGACGGCGTCGAGGTGCTGCGTACGATCACCCCCGCCGAATGGGAGGAGCAGGGCATGGCCGCGGGTACGCCGTTCGCCGCCGCACACAGCCTCTTCCAGACCGGCCCGTTCCGCCCGTCGAACCTGCACCGGACGCTGTCCAACGTGGTCTTCACCGGCTCCGGCACCCAGCCCGGCGTGGGTGTGCCGATGGTGCTGATCTCCGGCAAGCTCGCCGCCAACCGCATCACGGGCGCCGGCCGATGAACGGGCGGATCCGGCGATGACGTCCCGGGAAGGACACCTGGTCGAGCTGGTCGACGACACCGGGCACGTGCTCGGCGAGGCCACCGTGGCCGCGGCGCACCAGGCGCCGGGGCGGCTGCACCGCGCCTTCTCGGTGCTGCTGGTCGACCCGGCCGGGCAGGTGCTGCTCCAGCGGCGGGCCGCGGTGAAGACCCGCTTCCCGCAGCGCTGGGCCAACTCCTGCTGCGGCCACCCCCGGCCCGGCGAGTCCCTGGTCGAGGCCGCCAACCAGCGGCTGACCGAGGAGCTGGGCACCGGCCCGGTGGAGCTGACCGAGGTCGGCGTCTACCCCTACTACGCGGAGGACCCGGCCACCGGCCGGGTCGAGTTCGAGTACGACCACGTGCTGCGGGCCGACGTGCCGACCGACCTCGGCATGGCGCCGGACCCCGACGAGGTGTCCGAGCTGCGCTGGGTCGACCCGGTCCGGCTGATGGCGGAGATCGACGCCGAGCCGCGCGCGTACGCACCCTGGCTGGGCGGAGTGGTCAGCCGACTGCTGCGCCCCGCATGGACGACCGGCGATCCCGCCGGCGCCCCGATCCCGTCCGGTTTCCCGGCGGACGACGCGTCGGAGCGGCCGGGTGGCCGATGAGGCGCTGAGCGCGGGGGCCGTCGCACGCCGACTGGGCGTGGCGGTCACCACGCTGCGTACCTGGCACCAGCGCTACGGCCTCGGTCCCAGCCAGCACACACCGGGTCACCACCGGCGTTACACGCCGGCCGACCTGGCGCGCCTGGAGATCATGCGCAAGCTCACCGCGGAGGGGGTCAGCCCGGCCGAGGCGGCCCGCTGGGCGAAGCAGAGCCCGACCGTCAGCCCCGGCGTCGAGCTGCGGCTCCGGGCCGTGGCCGGCCGGGACGGCGGCGGGCAGAGCATCCCGGTCGGCCGCGCCGGCCCGGCGGCCCGCGGCCTGGCCCGGGCGGCCATGCGGCTGGACTCCATGGCGATCAGCGAGACGATCTCGCACGCCCTGGCCACCGACGGCGTGGCCGCCACCTGGGAGGGGTTGCTGCGCCCGGTGCTGTCCGGCATCGGCGAGCGGCACGCCGCCACCGCTGGGCTGATCGAGGTCGAACACCTGATGTCGCGGTGCGTCTCCGAGGCGTTCGCCGCCGTGGCCCGCGCCGGCCACGTCACCGGGCCGGCCCGGATCCTGCTCTCCTGCGCGGATGAGGAACAGCACACCCTGCCGCTGGAGGCACTGGCCGCCGCGCTCGCCGTGGCGGGGGTGGCCTACCGGATCCTCGGCGCCCGGGTGCCGGTGGCGGCGCTGATCGAGGCGGTGAACCGGACCGGGCCGGACGCGGTGGTGATCTGGTCGCACACCCGGGCCACCGCCGACCCGGGCCAGCTCAGCGCCCTGCTCGCGGTGCCCCGCCGGCCGCTGCTGGTGCTGGCCGCCGGGCCCGGCTGGCGGGCCGAGAGCCTGCCCGCCGGGGTGGTCCGGCCGGTGGACCTGGCCGAGGCGGTCTCGCTCGCGGTGGCCGTACGGGACTCGCTGGATCAGTCGACTGCGGACTGACCGGCCCTGACGGATCGGGTGGTCGTCCACTACCGTCGGGGCCGTCCGCGTAGTACCCGATCCCCCCCTCTCGGAGTGACGATGCGTCCACGCCACGTCCTGGCGGTCGCCCTCGGTCTGGTCCTCCTGGTCGCCGGCTGCGGCGAGCAGGCACGGACGACACCCCGGGCGGACAGACCCACGGCGACGGCCACGCCGAGCGCGTCCCTCGCGCCGGCGCTGACCCCGACGCCGGCGCCCCGCCCGACCCGGACCACCCCACGCAGGCCGCCGCTGCGACCGAAGCCCACCACGCTGCCCGCCGGGCTGAGCCGCACCACCGGCGTACGCGGGGTCGCGTTGACCTTCGACGACGGGCCGGACCCGACCTGGACGCCGAAGGTCCTCGACCAGCTGCGGGCGGCCCGGGTCTCCGCGACGTTCTGTGTGGTCGGCATCCAGGTACGCAAGTACCCGGCGCTGGTGGCCCGGATGGTCCGCGAGGGTCACCAGCTCTGCAACCACAGCTGGCGGCACGACATGGATCTCGGTCGCCGGCCGGTGGCCGAGATCCGGGCCGACATGGTCCGGACCAACCAGGCCATCCGCGCGGCCGTCCCCGGTGCCAAGGTGCCGTTCTTCCGGCAGCCGGGCGGTCGGTGGACCCCGGAGGAGGTGGTGGTGGCCAGGCAGCTCGGCATGCGGCCGCTGCACTGGAGCGTCGACCCGCAGGACTGGGCGAAGCCGACCATGCCGACGATCGTCCACCGGGTCGAGGCGGCCGCGCGCCCCGGCGCGGTGATCCTGATGCACGACGGCGGGGGCGACCGGGGCGGCACGCTGGCCGCCTGCCCGCACCTGATCTCCAACCTGAAGCGCCGCTTCGGCATCGTCCGGCTCCGCTGACAGCCCCTCTGAGCTGTGGTTATCCGGGCTTGTGTGCCCTCGGCCATACCGGTTTGGCCGACCGCCGGGGCATGGCATATGCTTCTCCTGCCTCCGGCGGGGCCGGATGGGAGCAAGTCCGCTTGAAGTTGCGAGTGTGCAATGATGGCGGGGCCGCCCTCATCGTCTAGCGGCCCAGGACGCCGCCCTTTCAAGGCGGTAGCACGGGTTCGAATCCCGTTGGGGGCACGGTCCGACTCCGGTCGGATGCACCATCAGCCAGGTCCTGTGGAGCAGTTGGAGTGCTCGCCGCCCTGTCAAGGCGGAGGTCGCGGGTTCAAGTCCCGTCAGGACCGCCAGCGCCGACGCCGCGTGAACCATTGCGCGGCGTTCTGCGTATCGGAGCATGCGACCCGTCGGCGGCGACCCCGATCTCCGGGTAGCATGGCCCGAAGCACCACGGCCAGGTAGCTCAGTTGGTACGAGCGTCCGACTGAAAATCGGAAGGTCGGCGGTTCGACCCCGCCCCTGGCCACATAGCCTTCGCCGGGCTATTGCAGCGCCGACCAGCGGAAACGCCGGTCGGCGTTTTGCTTTGCGCCCCGGGAGCCCGTCTGTCCGGTCTGACCCTCGTTGACCCCGGAATCCCGCTGCTGGCCGCCCCTTGTCGCACGGGGATTGCACGGACCCGCCGGCACGTCCTGGCCGACGTTCAGGCGGTGGAGACCACTGTCGTCCCGCAGCATCGTGATTGCTACTGGACCGTATCCTCCGGGTCATGGCCGTTGATCCACCCAGCTCCCGCCCGCCACTGGGCCGCGTGCCGCGCAGGTTGATCGCGGCGCTGCTGGTGCTCGGGGTGATACTGCCGTCTTTCATCATCCGTGAGCTGATCGAGGCCACGATGGGAAGCGGCCCGCTGGCCGATATCGGCTGGATAGCAGTTCCGGTAGCGGCGACGGCCTGGCTTGCGCCGCGTGCTTCCTACCGCCGCCGTGATGCACTGTTGTGGTTGGTTGGCCCGGGCCTCTTCATCTTCGCGGTGATCGCCTGGCGGCTGGCCTTCTTGCCCTACCGCGATTGGACGCCTCGCCCCGATGAGGCATCCAGCGTCCGCTGGCTTCGCGACCCACAGCACGCCGGGTTGTGGTACCTGCCTGGGGAAGCAAAGTAGGTGGAGTCGGCCAACTGGTTGAAAGCGGATCTCCTCGTCGGGCAGTCGTAGACCGTCCAGCCTCCCCGGACGGGGACAAGGTGGAGCGCCCTACGTCCGAACGACCTTGGCCCCGTTCGGGGAGGCTGGTAGCCCTTGTGGTGCCCGGCGAGGTGATCCGCGGCGGCACCTCTGAGGAGGGTCGGGGTTCGGGGCAGAGCCCCGAGGTCTTTGTGATCTGTCCTCCCTCAGCGTGGCCGGCCGGCCCGGCCGATGCCGGCCGGAGGTCGCCAGCAGGCCGGGGCCGGACCGGCGCGGCCCGCTTGCGGGCCGCCTTGATGCCGCCCGGCGGCGGTGCTCGGCAGACCGCGCCGCACACCTTCAAGACGAAGACTGACGCCAACCGCTGGTTGACGCTGGTGGAGGCGGACATCTCGCGCGGCACCTGGCTGGATGACCGCGCTGCGTCGGAAACGTTCGGCAACTACGCGCGGGCCATTCTGCGGGACAGTCCGAAGATCGGCGTCCGCTGGCGGGAGACGTGCGATCGGAACCTGCGGCTACACCTGGCGCCCCTGGTCGACGTGCCTCTTCGTGAGCTCACGGCGAGTCGGGTCCGGGAGTGGCACGCTGCCGCCTTGCGGGGCAAGGGCGGACGCACCTCCATCTCTCAGTCGTACCGCTTCATGCGCATGGTCATGAACACCGCTATGCGTGAGGGCATCATCGCCCGCAACCCGTGCCAGATCCCGGGTGCCGGTACGGTGCGCGTCGCTGAGCGGCCGGTCGCCACACCGGCCCAGGTCGTCGCCCTGGTCGACGCCATCAACCCGCGTTACCGCACCGCTGTTCTCATCGCCGCGTGGTGCGGCCTGCGACGTGGCGAAATCGCTGGCCTTCGCGTCTCAGACGTGGACCTGACCGAGCACACGATCACGGTTCGGAAGGCACGCGTCGAACCGCTGCACGCACCTGATCAGGCGTTCGACAAAGATCCCAAGTGGGAGGCGGGGAAGCGCACGATCGTCATTCCGCCGCACGTCGTGCCGCTGGTCCGGCTGCACTTAGAGCAGTACGCTGGCGCGGATCGGCTGTTCGTGAGCCGCGATGGGACGCCGCTGCGCGGCAACACCTTGTATCAGGCGTTCGTCCGGGCGCGGAAGAAGGTTGGTCTTGATGATCTGACCTTCCACGACCTGCGGCACACCGGTCAGACCCTGGCCGCGCAGACAGGGGCGACCCTGGCCGACCTGATGAAGCGACTCGGGCACTCGTCCATGGCGGCGGCTCGCCGGTACCTGCACGCCGTCGACGGGCGCGACCGTGAGATCGCCAAAGCCCTGTCGGAGCTCGCCGCGCACGGTGATGTCGCGCGACTGCCCCGGCACATCACCATGCGCGGCTAGCGGCGGAGCAACGCAAACGATCCCGCCGCAGTCACCAGAAACAGCAGTGACACCGCGAACAGGGCGACTCCAACCGGATAGGGCATGGGGATGAGAAAGGGTGCCTGTTGGACAACGATGCCCGCACCGATCATGACCTGGGCGCTGCCCATGCCCACGGGCTGGGAACGCTGGCTCGGCGTCAGGCGTGCCAACCGAATCCAGGCTGCGGGAAACCGTCGTGACGTGGCCACACGCACGCCTAGTACAACCGAGGCGAGGCCGAGGACCACGGCCACAAGGCTCAAAGCGATCATGACCGGGTCCCCGTCATCCAGGCTCATGCGCCCATCATCGAAGGGGTGTCAAGGTCGCAGTCGCACGACGGTTGCACGGCGGCCTCGGGCAGCACTCTGACCTGCGGAAATGTGGGTGCCTGAAAATCGGAAGGTCGGCGGTTCGACCCCGCCCCTGGCCACATAGCCTTCGCCGGGCTATTGCAGCGCCGACCAGCGGAAACGCCGGTCGGCGCTCTGCTTTTCGCCTACGCCGGAGGGCATCGTCAGTTTGGAAGGACGAAGATCACGACCGACCAGGACTGAGCCCTGAAGTGGGCGTCCCAGCGAATGTTGTCTAGAGGAATTATCGCCCTAAACTTCCAGGAACAGCCTTGGTTGCGAGATCCCGAGTAACTGTGTGGTCCGTGAGTGCCCTCCTGATGGTATGCCTCCAGATCATTTGCGGAATTGCTGGTGCACATTTCGCTTGGGGTGGGAGGGATTCACCCAATGAATGGACTTTTTACTATGCGGCCGCTGGGTGTCTTTTGCTACCTCTCGCGGGGATGTTTGCGTGGGTGCTCCTCGGCAGTGCGAAAACGCGACCAGCGGGGCAAGGCGTCATCGTCGGCCTGATCCTGGCTAATGTTATTAGTCTACTGGCTCTAATCTTTGGTTATGCTCCACCATGGGTTTCTGAGGGTTGGACTGGTAATGGGTGGGCCGTCGGTCCCCTTAGTTGATGTGAGTGGCCAAGTGGCGGCGACGCATCCGTTCTGGCTGAGCTCGTTGCCCCGAGGGCGACAAGGTGGAGCGCCTTACCAGCCGAACGACCTTGGCCCCCTCGGGGGAGGCTGGTATCCCTTGTGGTGCCCGGCGCGGGGATCCGCGGCGGCATCTCTGAGGAGGGTCGGGGTTCGGGGCGGAGCCCTGAAGGTCTTCGGGGTCCTGGTCGTCCGTGAACGTGGCCGGCCGGCCCGGCCGATGCCGGCCGGTGTCCGGCCCACCCGGATGCCGCCACGTCGCCGACATGCCCCATTGGCCGGCCTGGTCGGGCCGTCAGCGGTCGGGGCGCTGCTGGCCCTGGCGGCGCTGGGCCATCCCGCCCTGGATCGCCTCCCAGACGCTGCGACCGGCCTGTCGCAGCGTCTCCCCCGCCTGCTCGGCGAGCTGGGACGCCTGCGCCGCGGCGCTCTGGCCCCGACCCTCGCCGCTCTCGCCCGGCTCTCCGCCGCCCGGTGGGCGTCCGCCTTCCTCGCGGGCCGTCCCGGCACCGGACCGGCCGCCCTGCTCCCGGCCGCCGGGCGGTTCCCCGTCCGGTGCACGGGGAGCCGAGGCCTCCCGGTCCCCGGCGGTGGCAGCCGCACCGCCGGCGCGGCCCTCGGTGGCGGTGCCGGCCTCGCCGGCGGTGCTACCGCCGGGCGCGGCGGCCGGGGACCGACCCAGCGGTGGCTCCGGCGGTGATCCCGCCGGCGACGGGCCGGCCGGGGACTCCGGCCGGGGGCCGACCGGACGTTCGGGCCGGGTCGCCCCGGGCGCGGCAACGCCCTGCGGGCGGGCGGGCGCGGCGGGCGTCCGGGGACTCTCGGGTCGCAGGTCGCCGGGTACGGCGGTGGAGGCCTGACCCACGACCTGGTCCGCCACCGCGCCGATCGAGGCCACCGGCTGCCGGACCTCCCGGCCGACCTCGTCGACCACCGGGGCCGTCGCGCCGGTGAGCCGGTCAGCCATCAGGTTGACGTCGCTCAGCGAGACGCCCGCGGTACGGGCCAGCGCCTGGATGATCTCCGGGTTGCGGTCGATGGTGTTCAGCGCCCGGTCCAGGATCTCCACCAGCCGGTCCAGCCGTACCTTCAGCAGCGCCTCGGCCTGCACCCCCTCGATGTCCAGCTCCACGCCCGCCAGGTGCACCCGTACCCCGGCGTCGAGCTGGAGGAGGTTGGCAAGCCGGACCCGCAGCGACACGTCGGCGTCGAGCTCGTCCACCGCCAACCGGATCGAGTCGACCGACACGTTCGGGATGTCCAGCACGATGTCCGGCTCGACGTCCCGCCCGGCACCGGTCCGCTCCGGTTCCCGTGGGGTCGCCCCGCTCTCGCTCATGCTCCCGCTCCAACCTGAGGCCCGGCCGCCGGTCCACGTCAGGCGCGGTTACCCGGTTTAGACAGGGCCATCCGCGGCCCGCGAGGCACGCCGTGGCCCCGTTACGGAAGCCGGTTCCACGGTCCGGAATGAGCCACGACGCGAAGCTGCACAGCGAGGCATGAGCCGGTATGGTCCGGGCCTATGGGACAGGAGATGGCGGATCCGGAGATCGTCCGTCAGGACGTCGAGCGGTACTCGCTCCGCAGCGCGCTCCTCGCCCCAGCCACCGCCGAGCAGGCGTTCGCGGTGTTCACCGGCGCGCTGACCGACTGGTGGGTGCGGGAATACACCTGGTCCGGCCCGGCCGCCCTGGCCAAGCTGGGGGTGGAGCCGAGGGCCGGCGGGATGCTCTACGAGATCGGCCCGTACGGCTTCCGCGGCGACTGGGGCCGGGTGCTCACCTGGGATCCGCCCCGCCGGCTCGTCTTCACCTGGCAGATCGGCCCGGACCGGGTTCCCGTGCCGGATCCGGCGCGGGCCAGCGAGGTGGAGGTGCTGTTCCTGCCGGACGGTTCGGGGCAGACCCGGGTCGAGGTGGAGCACCGGCACTTCGACCGGCACGGCGAGGCCGCCGAGGGCTACCGGACGGCACTCACCGCGGGCTGGCACGAGCTGCTCAGCCGCTACCTCACCACGGTCGGCCGGCGGAGCTGACCGCTCACCGCGCGATCCCGGGTGCCGCACCGGGTCCGTCGACCGGTCCGGCGCCACCCAGGTCCGCCCGCCGGCCCGCCGCGGCCCCCGAGCCGAAGCCCGTGCCGGCCAACCGGCGGGGCGGCGCGGTACGCAGCCGCGGGTAGACCTCGGTCACCCGGCGGGCCACCCGGTCCGAGCGGTCGGCGAGCACCAGCGCGACCGAGGGCGCGCCACGGTCGGCCACCGCGCCCGCCTCGGCCGCCCGCAGCCGCTCTCCGACCACCCCGGCGAACCCGGCCAGCCAGGAACGGCGGAAGGCGGCCGGATGCTCACCGGCCGGTACGACCGTCCCGGCCAGCCCGTGCGCGGCCTGCACGAGCAGTGAGGTGAAGAGCAGGTCGACCCGTTCCAGGTCGCTGGCGAAGCCGAAGAGGTGCATCGCGAATCCACCGCCCTGCTGGCGGCGTACGCAGCGGCAGCGCAGCGGGTCGGCGACCGCGGCGAGCAGCGCGGCCTTGTCCCGGGCGTACGGGGCGACCACGTCGACCAGCCGGTCGCCGACCGGGTCGCTGGCCGGGTCGCGGGCGGCCAGCAGTGCCCGATCGACGCCGTAGCGGGCGATCAGCTCGGTGGCCTTGGCGGTGAAGGCCGCGGACTCGGCGGGCGTGCAGGCCGGGTTCTCGGCCTTGGCCAGCAGCTTGCGGACCTTGCTGAGCATCGCCTCGGACATGGCACCAGAGCTACCACAGACCTTCACCGGCTCGCCCAGCACGACCCGGACATCGACGGGTACCATCACCACGCTCCGCTCCCTGCCCGCAACGCAGGGTTCACCCCCATCCCTGGAGGCATCACATGGCATCTCCGGTCGCCCGCCTGACGGCGCACCGTCCGCTTCTCCAACCTGCGCTACGAGTACGAGCCGCTGATCGCGTACCACGCGTTCTGAGCGGCGGTGGCGCGGCGCCCGAACCCCCCGGTCGGCGCCGCGCCGTCACCCGGCCCGACTGCGCAGGGTGGCCACGGTCGAGCCGGCCAGGGTGAGCAGGCAGTCCGGCAGCTGCCCGTCGGCGACCGCCGCGCCGAAGAGCGCCTCGCCGGTGCCCGCGTCGTGGTTGGCGTACGCGCTGACGAAGCGGGCCACCCAGCGGGTGTCGTACCCGGCCTCGTCGATGCCGGGGAAGTCCAGCGCGCAGGCCCCCGGCGGGGGCGGGTCACCGACCATGGTGGCGGCGAGGCACCAGGCGACCCCGTACGCCCCGGCGAGGCCGGACCGGTCCACCACGGAGTCGAAGGTGCCGACCACCGCGTCACCGTCGCCGGCCAGCGCGGAACGGAGCACGGCGGCCGCGTCGTCGAGCGTCTGGTCCGGCATGTCGGTCACCCGCGGAACAGTAGGACCGCCGGTCAAGCGGTGACCCGGCACAGCGCGTCGGTGACGCAGCGTAAGGGCAGCTGTCGGGCCGCCGACGCCGACCACCTCCACGCTCCCACGAACTGGACCGGCACGCTATCGTGCCCAGCGGACCTCCCCGGAGGAAGGAAGACAATGCTCGTAACACGCGGCCCGCGCGCAGCCATCCTGGCGGCCAGTGCGGCGTTCCTGCTCGTCACCAGCGCATGCGGGACGACCGACAAGCCTGAAGAGGCGGCCACGCCGCAGGTTCGCCTATACGGCACCGACGGCAACATGCTGAACTCCTTCGCCGCCGAGCTGAAGGATCGCGCCGACCTGGTCGACGGCATGAAGGGCACCACACCGCTGACGCCGTTGACGGAAGACTTCAAGGAACGGTTGCGCTCCGTTGACCCGAAGCTGACCGACTACCTCTACGCTGCCGAGTCGTACGACGCGGTGATGATCAGCGCGCTGGCGGCGCAGCTGGCCGGCAGCACCAACCCGTCGGACATCGCGAAGCAGATCGTCGGGGTGACCACCAACGGGCAGAGCTGCACGGACGCGGCGAGCTGCCTGGCGCTGGCCCGGGACGGGCAGGACGTGGAGTACCGCGGCCCGTCGCTGACCCGGGCCGGGTTCACCGAGGCGGGCGAGCCGGCCACCGCCAGCTACGCGACGCTGCACTTCGACGCCCAGAAGATCAACGACGCGAAGACCGAGTTCGTCGGCGCCGGGGACGAGACGGGGGCGAGCACCAAGGCCCCGCCGAAGCCGAAGAAGCAACGCGGCAGCGCGACCGACCGCAGCGACGGCTCCCCGCTGATCCTCGGCGGCCTGCTGCCGAAGACCGGTGACCTGGCCCTGGCCAACCCGCCGCTGGCCGCCGGCGCGGCGCTGGCGGTCATGGAGATCAACGCCGCGGGCGGCGTGCTCGGCGAGCCAGTGGTGTGGATCGACGGTGACGACGGCACCAACCCGGCGGTCGCCAAGGCCACCGTGGCCTCGCACATCAGCAAGAAGGTGCAGGTCATCATCGGGGCCGCCGCCTCGGGCATCTCCAGCGCGGTGCTGCCGGACGTGGTGGCGGCCCGCCGGATCCTCTTCTCGCCGTCCAACACCGACTCGGGGCTGTCCACGGCGGACGACAAGGGGCTCTACTTCCGTACCGCCCCGCCGGACAGCCTGCAGGGCCGGGCCCTGGCCGACGTGATACTGCGGGACGGCCCGCACAAGATCGTCGTGGTGGCCCGGAAGGACTCCTACGGTGAGGGTCTGCAGGAGACGGTCCGCGCCGAGCTGGAGCGGGCCGGCATCGGCGGCGACCGGGTGAAGCTGCTGACCTACGAGCCCCCGGCGGACGCCAAGGCCCCGCCGGTGGACTTCTCCAACCTGGCCGGGGAGATCAAGGGGTACGGCCCGGAGGCCGTCCTGATCATCGGCTTCTCCGAGTCCGCCGGGCTGATCAAGGCGCTGGCCGACTCGGGCGTACCGATCCGGCACTGACACCGACGACGAGGGCCGCACCGGAGTTCCGGTGCGGCCCTCGTCGGTTCCAGGGTCGGTTCAGCGCGGCCGGCGGCGCTCCAGGAAGTCGGTCATCCGCCGCCGCTTCTCCTCGTCTTCGAAGAGCACCGCCTGGCTGACCAGGTCGAGATGCGGGTGGGCGGTCGCCGGCGCGTCCACGGCCAGCTTGGTCAGCCGCAGCGCCAGCGCGGAGCCCTTGGCCATCTCGTCGAGCAGGCCGTGCGCGGTCGGCAGCAGCTCAGCCGGCTCGGCCACCACCCGGTTGACCAGGCCGATCCGCAGCGCCTCCTCGGCGTCCACCCGTCGGCCGGTGAAGAGCAGCTCCTTGGCCCGGGCCTCGCCGATCAGCGCCGGCAGCCGGTAGGTCGCGCCGGCGCCGGCCAGGATGCCCAGCCGCACCTCGGGCTGGCCGAAGACCGCCCGGGCCGTGCAGACCCGCAGGTCGCAGGCGTACGCCAGCTCGGCACCGCCGCCCAGCGCCGGGCCGTCCACGGCCGCCACGGTCGGCATGGGCAGCGCCCGGATCCGGGCGAAGGCCGCCTGGTTGATCGCGGCGAGCGCGTCCAGCCGGCCCCGCTCGCGGAGCTGGCCGATGTCGGCGCCGCCGGCGAAGATCCCCTCGGCCCCGCCGGTGAGCAGCAGCAGCCGGGGGCGCGCCTCCAGTTCGGCGCAGACGGAGTGCAGCTCGCCGATCAGGTCGGCGTCGATGGCGTTGCGCTTCTCCGGCCGGTCCAGCGTCACCACCAGCCGGTCGGACAGCTCCTCGATCCGCAGCCCGGTCACTGCCTGACACCCCCCACCCAGGTGTAGAAGCCCTGGCCGGACTTCTTGCCCAGCTTCCCGGCGGCGACCATCTCCTCCAGCAGCGGCGGCGGCGCGAACCGGTCCCCGTACGCGGCCCGCAGGGTGCGGGCGATGTCGAGCCGGACGTCCAGCCCGACCAGGTCGGTGAGTTCCAGCGGGCCGACCGGGTGCCGGTAGCCGAGCACCATGGCCTTGTCGATGTCGGCGGGGCTGGCCACCCCGTCGGCGACCATCCGGATCGCCTCCAGGCCGAGGGTGACCCCGAGCCGGGAGGTGGCGAAGCCGGGCATGTCGCGTACGACGACGGGGTCCTTGCCCAGCCGGCCGGCGAGCGCGACGGCCGCGGTGGTGGTCTCCGCCGCGGTGGCCGGTCCGACCACGATCTCGAGCAGGGCCATCGCCCAGACCGGGTTGAAGAAGTGCAGCCCGAGGAAACGCTCCGGTCGGTCCAGCCCCTCGGCCAGCTCGGCGATCGGGATGCTGGAGGTGTTGCTGCCCAGCAGCGCCGGCCGCAGCTCCTCGGCCGCGCGCAGCACCGTCCGCTTCAGGTCGAGCCGCTCGGGCACCGCCTCGACGACCACGTCCGGCTCCGGCGCGACCTCGTCCAGCGCGCCGCGCAGGGCCAACCGGGCCCGGTTCGCGGCGGCCTGGTCGGCGCCGAGTTTCCCGCGCTGCACCGCCCGGTCCCACAGCTCGCCGAGGCGGGTGGCCGCAGCCTCCGCCCGGCCGGGGTCCACCTCGACCAGTTCGACGGAATGCCCGGCACCGGCGGCCACGTACGCGATGCCGAGACCCATCGTGCCGGCTCCGACGACGACAAAACGACCACTCATGACGCTCCCTCGCTGCGCGCGGCGACGCACGGGGTCTCCGTCGCGCCGGGCCGCTCGCTCATGGGTGCGACCCTATGCAGCACCGCGTCCGGCGGCATGCGTGGGGGATCGTCTGACCGGGTAAGACGGCCGTCAACACCGAGGGAAGGACCAGTCGACATGAGCCAGGCACCGGAGAGCACGGGGACCGCCGGCGACGCGGAGACCGTGGAGACGCGCGGCGACGAGCGCGTCGACCTGCTCCGCGCGGACACCAACAACGACGGGAAGACCGACGTGTGGGTGGTGGACACCGACGGCGACGGCAAGGCCGACCTGTTCCAGTTCGACACCGACGGCGACGGCAAGGTGGACATCACCATGGTCGACATCGACGAGGACGGCACCCCGGACGAGGTGGTCGACGGCGACGGCGGCCTGCCGCCGGAGCAGCTGCCCCCGACCGTCCAGGTCTAGGTCGTACCGGGGCCCCCCGCGTCCGGGGGCCCCGCCGGCGGCCTCAGCGCGCCAGCCGCAGGGTGGCCAGATAGTACGGGGCGTCCCGGTCGTCCACATCAGTCAGCCGCCACGGGGTGCCCCGGACCAGTTCGGCCAGCTCCTCGGCCGAGCAGACCAGGTAGTCGAACCACTCGGTGCCCAGCTCCCGGTAGCGCAGCCGCAGCCGGAGCTGGCCGCTGAACCGGCCGCGCCGCCGGTTCAGCTCGTGGTAGCCGGTGTGCACCGGATCGTTCGTGCCGTACGGGTCAGTGCCGTGCGCGATGACCTGCGCCCCGGGCCGGGCCAGCGCGGCCATCGCGGCGAGGAACGCCGGGGCCCGCTCCCGGCCCTCGATCAACCCGAGGTTGTTGCCGAGCATCAGGAACGTGTCGTACCGGCGGCCGGCGGCGACGTGCTCGTCGACCGTGCCGTGGACGAGGTCCCGGACGCCCCGGTGCCGGCACACCCGCAGCGCCCCGAGCGAGGTGTCCAGCCCGGTGACCGGCACCCCGCGCTCCTGAAGCACCAGCGCGATCCGGCCACCCCCGACGCCGATGTCCAGCGTCTCGCCCCGGACCCGGTCCACGGCCCGGTGGTCGTACGGCTGCCAGTGCTCCGGAGCGTCCAGGTAGTGCGCGGCGGGGGCGCCGTTGATCAGCCCGTCGTCCCGTTCGATGATTTCGATGACCGGGCGGGGCAACCGCCCGCCGACCAGCGGCCGGGGGCCGATCCCGGTGTGCACGGCGTACGCGTCGCGCAGCATCTCGCCGAACACGTCGCCGATCCTCGGTTCCCCGGTCACGACGTTCACGCTATCCGCGCGGCCCAGGGCTGTCGCGGCCGTATCCTAGGCGGCGTGACCGACCTGGACCGCCTGGCGGCGGAGAAGTACGTCCTGCTGACGACGTTCCGCAAGGACGGTCGCGCGGTGCCGACCCCGGTCTGGGCGGTGCGTGACGGCGACACGCTGGCGGTCTGGACGGCCGCCGACTCGGGGAAGGTCAAGCGGATCCGGCGCGACGGCACGGTGACGGTGGCCCCCTGCGACGTCCGGGGCCGGCCGCGCGGTGAGGCGTTGCCCGGGCACGCGGCGCTCTGCGGCCCGGAGGAGAGCAACCGGGTACGCGACCTGATCAAGCGGAAATACCGGCTGCTCGGCCGGCTGAGCCTGCTCGGCAGCCGGCTGCGCCGGGGTGAGCGGGGCACGATCGGGATCCGGGTCACCGTCCAGGAGTGAGCCGCCCGGCCCCGGACATGGTTCAGGGGCGGTGGATCATCGCTGTCGCGACGTCCGCCCGCCCCTGAGACCGGAACGCTTCTCGGCAATGTCGGCCGGTCGGTCAGTCTCCCTGGCGCTGCTGGGGAATCTGCCCCTGCAGCAGGGCCCGCACCTCGGATTCGCGGTACCGACGGTGGCCGCCCAGGGTCCGGATCGCGCTGAGCTTCCCCGCCTTGGCCCAGCGGGTCACCGTCTTCGGGTCGACACGGAACATCGACGCCACCTCGGCCGGCGTGAGTAGCGGCTCTGGTTCGTGCGTTCGCGATGCCATCGGTCACTCCTCCACATGTATAGACATCGGCCGGGGTCCCGCCGGCCGACGCGCCTCCCATGGTCCGGCTAGTCCCCGATGTCCGACATGGGCCGAACGGCCGAAGGTCCCTAGACGGACGGATGAACCATGCCCGATTTATCTGACTTTTACACCTCAGAAAGTACCTTATTCGGACTCATGATCGCGGTTCGTGATGCGTCAACTACGAACTCGCCTCGCGTACCTGGGCGGTTCGTGGTCAGTTGCACCGCTCCAGCAACTGCACCGCGCGCCACCGGGCGACCAGCCGGTCGTACGCCGCCGACGCCTCCTCCGCCTCGCCCCGGGAGAGCCCGGCCAGGCCGGTCGCGACCAGCTCCGTCGAGTCGTCCGCGGCCAGGGTCTCGTCGGAGAGCAGCTGCACCAGCCCGCCGTAGTCCAGCTCCACCACCGACCGCGGGTGGAACTCCTCCAGCCAGCGGGCGGCCTCCTCGACCGCCTCGGTGATCGGCGCCTCGCCGACCGACTTGCGCAGCACCGACAGCGCCCGCGAGGCGCGGCGGCGGGCCTTGGAGATCTCCGTGCGGTAGCGCAGCGCCCGCCGCCCGGGGTGGGTCACCAGGTCGCGCTCCTCCGTCTCGAAGAGCACGAACCAGCGCAGCGGCACGCCCCAGGTGGCGATCTGCTCGTGCAGCCGGGGCACCCCGTGCTCCAGCACCCGGGCGCCGCTGCGCCAGTCCTCCACCACCGCCTTGGCCTGACCGGCCAGGATCGGCGGGACGAACGCGTCGGCGAGCACCGACGGGACCCCGTCGCGGGCGCTCAGCGCCGCCTCGGCCACCCGGATCCGCAGGTTCCACGGGCAGACCAGCAGGGTGTCGTCGGCCTCCATGACGTACGCCTCGTCCGGCAGATCGGGCAGGCGGGTCCAGCCGGCGCCGAGCGCCTCGATCACCGCCGTCCGTTGCCGGCCGGGCCCTTCCAGCGGGGCGACCGCCCGCCCCTCCCGGACGTACCGCCGCCAGTACGACTGGCGGCCCCGATCGAAGGCGGTCAGCGGCTCGTACACGCGCAGGTAAGAAGCGAAGAGCGACGGCACGGCGAGATCCTCCCACGAAACCGGCCCCGAACGCCGCCGGCGCCCGCCGGTACCGGTGACGTGGACGACAGTGCGGGGCCGACCGATATTAGGCTCAGCAGGACCGGCAGCATCCCGCCGGCGGCCAGCAGGTCCGCGTCCCACAAGGACGCACACCGACACAGGAGCAAGTCATGGGCGTATTCGCGAGCACCGACGACCCGGGATCCACCGGTCACGAACAGGTCGTCTTCTGCCAGGACAAGCAGTCCGGCCTGAAGGCGATCATCGGTATCTACTCGACGGCGCTGGGCCCCGCGCTCGGCGGCACCCGGTTCTACCCGTACGCCAGCGAGGAGGCTGCGCTGGCGGACGTGCTCGACCTGTCCCGCGGTATGGCGTACAAGAACGCCCTGGCCGGACTGGACCTGGGCGGCGGCAAGGCGGTCATCTGGGGTGACCCGGAGCAGATCAAGAGCGAGGCGCTGCTGCGCGCCTACGGCCGCTTCGTGGAGTCGCTGGCCGGGCGCTACTACACCGCCTGCGACGTCGGCACGTACGTCGCCGACATGGACGTGATCGCCCGGGAGACGAGCTACGTCACCGGCCGCAGCGTGGCGCACGGCGGCGCCGGCGACTCCTCGATCCTCACCGCCTGGGGCGTCTTCCAGGGCATGCGGGCCGCCGCCGAGCACGTCTGGGGCAGCCCGACGCTCGCCGGCAAGCGGGTCGGCGTGGCCGGCCTGGGCAAGGTCGGCAAGTACCTCACCGGGCACCTGCTGGAGGACGGGGCCGAGGTCGTGGCCACCGACGTCAACCCGAAGGCCCTGGAGTGGGTGCGCGCCACCCACCCGCAGGTCGAGCTGGTCGACGACGCCTCCGCGCTGGTCGCCGCCGACATCGACGTGTACGCCCCGTGCGCGCTGGGTGGGGCGCTCAACGACGACACCGTGCCGGCGCTGCGCGCCAAGGTGGTCGCGGGCGCGGCGAACAACCAGCTCGCCCACCCGGGCATCGAGAAGCTGCTGGCCGACCGGGGCGTCCTCTACGCCCCGGACTACGTGGTGAACGCCGGTGGCGTGATCCAGGTGGCGGACGAGATCGAGGGCTTCAACTTCGAGCGGGCCAAGCTGCGCGCCACCAAGATCTACGACACCACGCGGGAGATCCTGCGACTCGCCGACGACGAGGGCGTCCCGCCGGCGGTGGCGGCCGACCGGCTGGCCGAGCGCCGGATGGCCGACGTGGGCCGGCTGCGCACCATCCACCTGCGGTGATCCGCGCCTCGGGGTGCGGGCCCGGCCCGCGCCCCGGGGCGGCTGGCGCGCCGGGTGTTTGGGTGGCTTCGTGGGGGTCTGACCGGTGTCACGGCCAGCCCCGGTACCCACCCCTTACCAGGTACACTCGGTGACGGTTGGATGACTGCGACGCGCAGGTCCGGCTAACGGTAACCCGAGGTGCCGAAGAGCGGCATCCCCATGTACCGTAAGAGCCACGAGAGATGCCTGACGTCATCGGGGCCCGCCTTCGGGCTGCCCCGCATTCTGTGCGAGGGGGTCGAGCCATGGGGCGCGGCCGTGCTAAGGCCAAGCAGACGAAGGTGGCCCGGGAGTTGAAGTACCACTCCCCGAACACCGACCTCACCGCCTTGCAGCGCGAACTGGCGGGTGCTGGTAAGTCTGAGCTCAAATTCGACGACGACTCTAAAGAGTATGTCGACGACGATGATGAGGATCACGCGGACGACGACCCGGATACCTGGGTTCCTCCGACCCGCTGACCTCCGGTCGCATCTGAGCACGCGGTAACTCCCCGCGTGCTCACGCATGTGCCCATCCGATGCAGCGCCACAACCGATGATCAGGGACCCCGCCGTGCCGGGCACCGCTCCGGCCGGTCGGCAGGTCCCTGATCTCGGCGTGGGTGTGCTCAGCGCGGGCGGTTGTTCCAGTTGTAGAACGTCGGGATGTTCTCGAAGTGGTTCCAGGCGCAGACCGCGCTGGCGCCGTCCCCGCCCGACACCTCCGCCCGCGACCGGCGCGCGGCCTCGGCCTCGTGGAGCAGCGCGGTCAGTCCCGCGGCGGCCTCCCGCACCCGGTCGGCGACCGGATCCGGGGCACCTCCCCCGACGCGCTCAGGCTGCCGGTGACTCGTGGTCTCGGGCATGCTCCAACACTCCCTCCAGTAGGCGGATCTTGCTGTTGCGGCAGTGGTCGGTCTCCGTACCGTCGAACCGCCCCTGCTCGAAGTAGCGGTTCGCCGCGTGGCCGCCACCGCAGAAGCCGAAGTAGGGGCAGGACGAGCGGCACGCCTCGACCCCGGTGAGGAACTCACCGACCCAGGGGGTCCCCGCCGCGCCGGCCAGGATCTCCGCCAACGGGGTGGTCAGCACGTTGCCGCTGCTGAAGTCGCCGTACCGGGGATCGGAGAAGCCGGCCAGCTCCGGGGAGAGGACGATCACCGAGCCGTCGTGGCCGACCGTCGGGATCGGGTCGAGCTGCCGGGGCAGCAGGTCGCCTGCGGTGCCGTCCAGCACCGCTGCGGCGTAGCGCAGCGACCACTCCACCTCGCGCAGGTGGATCCGGGGCGCCCGGCGCCAGGCCGCGACCAGTTCCGCCCAGAACGCGGTCACCGCCGCCGCGTCGTGCGCGTTGCCCCGGGTGTTGACCCCCTCGGTCTCCTCGACGTTGACGCCCAGCACGTCGCAGCCGAGGTCGAGGAAGTAGTCGTACAGCTCGGTGGCGAGCCCCGGGCCGGGGCGGCTCACCACCGCCAGCGCCGAGAAGGGCAGCCCGTGCCGGCGCAGCGCCTCGATCCCCCGGACGATCCGGTCGTACGCCGGGCGGCCGGCCCGGGTCACCCGGTCGCCGTTGCGCTCCGGCGGCCCGTCCACGCTCACGCTCACCCGGATCCGGTGCTCGGCGAAGAACGCGCACCAGGCGTCGTCGATCAACGTGGCGTTGGTCTGGACGTGGTGCTCCACCTCGGGGCCGAACGGGGCGATCAGCGCGGCCAGGTGCTCCCTGCCGGCCGCGAGGGGCTCCCCGCCGTGCCACACCACCGAGAACCGCCCCCGTGCCGCCCACGGATCCACCGCGGCGGCGACCGCCTCGGCCACCGCCACCGGCATCCGCCGGTCCAGGGCCCGGTGCGGGAGATAGCAGTACGCGCAGTCCAGGTTGCACAGGGTGGTCGGCTGCATCACCACGTACGAGGGGACCGCGGCAATGCCCCGCATCCCGGTGACGGCCTGTGCCCGAGCAGCCATCGGCCCTCCTCCCCCGTGCCTGAAGTGGACCTTCAGGCTAGGCGGCGATGGCCACTCGGGTGAAGCCTGATCGGGTTCCCGGCTGATCAACGGAACGTGATCAACCGCGGGTGTGCTGACCGATCATCTGCACCTTGCCGGTGCCCTCGATGATTTCGCCGGCCTGCCAGGCGTCGACGCCGCGGCCGGCCAGGGTGGCCAGCGCACGGTCGGCGTCCTCGGCCGAGACGATCGCGAACATGCCGATGCCCATGTTGAAGGTGGCCTCCATCTCCGGGTCCTCGATCCGCCCCTTGGACTGGATCAGGTCGAAGATCGGCTGCGGCTTCCAGGTGGACCGGTTGACCACCGCGTCGACGTGCTCGGGCAGCACCCGGACCAGGTTGCCCGGGATGCCGCCGCCAGTGACGTGGGCGATCGACCGCACCTCGGCCTCGGCGATCAGCTTGAGGCAGTCCTGCGCGTAGATCTTGGTCGGGGTGAGCAGCTCCTCGCCGAGGGTGCGCTGCCGACCGAAGTCCTCGATCACCACGTCCAGCCGCATCCGACCGGCGCCCAGCAGCACGTGCCGGACCAGGGAGTAGCCGTTGGAGTGCAGGCCGGACGAGCGCATGGCGATCACCACGTCACTCACCTCGACCCGGTCCGGGCTGAGGATGTCGCTCTCCTCCACCACGCCGACGCCGGTGGCGGAGATGTCGTACTCGTCGGGGCGCAGCACGCCCGGGTGCTCGGCGGTCTCGCCGCCGAGCAGGGCGCAGCCGGCGTACCGGCAGCCGTCGGCGATGCCGGCGCCGATCTCGGCGACCTTGTCCGGCACGACCTCGCCGGTGGCGATGTAGTCGAGCAGGAAGAGCGGCTCGGCGCCGCAGGCCACCAGGTCGTCGACGACCATCGCGACCAGGTCGATGCCGACCGTGTCGTGGATGTCCATCTGATGGGCGATCACCAGCTTGGTGCCCACACCGTCCGTGGAGGAGGCCAGGATCGGGTTCTTGTATTTCTTCGTGTCCAGCCGGAACAGGCCGGCGAAGCCGCCGAGGTCACCCATGACCTCCGGCCGCCGGGTCTGCTTCACCTTGGACTTCAGCAGCTCGACCGCGCGGTCGCCCGCCTCGATCGACACCCCGGCGTCGGCGTAGGAGACCGAGCGTTTGCGCGTCGCGCGGCCGGTGCCCGCCGTCCAGGGCTGGCGGTCGCCGCCAGCGCCGGTCGGGCTGCTTCCTGCGCCGCTGCGCTCGGACACGTGCGTCACGGTTCTCCCCTTTGTGGTTCTCGGTGCCGTGCCGGCGGTGCCCGGACGACCCCGGTGGTGCTACGGGTGGACGGTCGCGCCGCCCGGAGTGGCGACGAGCGGTGGGGTGGTGTGCTCCGGGGCGCCGGCGACCCGACGTCCCAATCCTTCGAGCACGTGCTTGCCGATCAGGTTCCCGGCCGGCAGGTCGATCGGGTACTCCCCGTCGAAGCAGGCCCGGCAGAGCCGGGTCTTCGGCTGCTCGGTCGCCGCGATGAGGCCGGGGAGCGAGACGTAGCCGAGGGTGTCGGCGCCGATCGAGCGCCGGATGCCCTCGTTGTCCAACCCGTTGGCCAGCAGCTCGGCCCGTGTGGCGAAGTCGATGCCGTAGAAGCACGGCCAGCTGACCGGCGGCGAGGAGATCCGGACGTGCACCTCCAGCGCGCCGGCCTCGCGGAGCATTCGCACGATGGCCCGCTGGGTGTTGCCGCGCACGATCGAGTCGTCCACCACGACCAGCCGCTTGCCGCGGACGTTCTGCCGCAGCGGGTTGAGCTTGAGCCGGATGCCGAGCTGCCGCAGGGTCTGCGAGGGCTGGATGAAGGTGCGCCCGACGTACGGGTTCTTCATCAGGCCGGCGCCGTAGGTGATGCCGGAGGCCTCCGCGTAGCCGATCGCGGCCGGGGTGCCCGACTCGGGCACCGGGATCACCAGGTCGGCCTCGACCGGGTGCTCCTTGGCCAGCTGGCGGCCGATCTGCACCCGGGCGGCGTGCACGTTGCGCCCCGCGATGGTGGCGTCCGGCCGGGCGATGTAGACGTACTCGAAGAGGCAGCCCTTCGGCTCCGGCGCGGCGAACCGGCTGGAACGCAGGCCGTCCTCGTCGATCGCGATCAGCTCGCCCGGCTCCACCTCGCGGACCACGCTGGCGCCGACGATGTCCAGCGCGGCCGTCTCGCTGGCCACCACCCAGCCGCGCTCCAGCCGTCCGAGCACCAGCGGACGGACGCCGTGCGGGTCGCGCGCCGCGTAGAGGGTCGACTCGTCCATGAAGACGAAGCTGAACGCGCCGCGCAGCTGCGGCAGCACCTCCAGCGCGGCCGCCTCCACCGACAGGTCGGGGCGGCTGGCCAGCAGCATCGTCACCAGCGAGGTGTCGTTGGTGGCGCCGTCGGAGTCCAGCCCCCGCTCGGCGACCTCCCGCTGCAGGTCGGCGGTGTTGACCAGGTTGCCGTTGTGGGCCAGGGCGATGGTGGTCCCGGAGGTGGTCGACCGGATGGTGGGCTGGGCGTTCTCCCAGGTCGAGCCGCCGGTGGTGGAGTAGCGCGCGTGGCCGATCGCGAGGTGGCCCCGGAGACTGGCCAGGGTCGGCTCGTCGAAGACCTGGGCCACCAGGCCGAGATCCTTGTAGACCACCACGCGGGAACCGTCGCTCACCGCGATGCCGGCGGCCTCCTGGCCCCGGTGCTGCAGCGCGTAGAGGCCGAAGTAGGTGAGGTTCGCAACCTCTTCGCCGGGGGCCCAGACGCCGAAGACACCACAGGCGTCCTGGGGGCCGGGTCGCTGGGGATCAAGGTCGTGGCTCAGCCGGCCGTCGCCTCGAGGCACCTGCCGCTCCCTCATGCTGGTCTGGACTGGCCGGCAGAGTCAGCAGGCGTTGATCCGCACTCCTCGGCCGGGACCACTGTCGTCGGCTCACAGTGTACGCGAATCGGTGTCGATACAGATGGTCACGATTTGGCTCCGGCGCGTCACCGGCCGTGCCGGGACGCCCAGCTAGAGGGGCAGATGGCCGGAGAGATCCGCCCGGTTTCCGCTCACCCGTACGCGACCGTCCGTGACCGCATCCGCCCAGGAGAGCCGTCCGGTGGCCAGCGCCAGCCAGGTCCCGGGATCCATCTCCACCACGTTCGGCGGGGTGCCGCGGGTGTGTCGGGGACCCGGAACGCACTGAACTGCACCGTAAGGTGGGACACGCACCTCCACCGATCGGCCGGGGGCGCGCTCCGCGAGGGCGGTCAGAAGGGCACGGACCGCCTCCCGGTACACCGGCCGATCGGGCGTACGCCCCTCGTCGAGCGCCGTCAGAGCCGCCGCGACCGCGGTGGACTTAATGTGCGGAGAGGACACGAAGGGACGATACGACCCGATGGCAGTACCTCCGACGCTGGCCCTGGGTCGCGCCGATCCGGTCAGACAAGGCATAGTTGCCGACGGCGTATTCGTACCGTGATGATCCCCGGCCCCGCCGGGGAGGTCAGACCGGAAGGCGGTGGACGTGTCAACACACCGACGTGCCTGGAAGCAGCGGGCCGGTGTGGTCGTAGCGCTGGTTGCCGGCGCCCTGCTCGCCGCCCCCGCCACACCCGCCCTGGCGGACGATCCGGGTGTGCAGATCACCAACCTGCCAACCGGCTCGCTGCAGAGTGGTCAGCAGACCAGCATGACCTTTACCGTCAAGAACAACAACGATGCACCCACGGCATTCAGCATCAACGTCGACACCTTCACCGGCCTCACCTGCCAAGGCGAGTGCAACGTGCCGGCCCGCCTGATCCCGCCGCAGCAGCAAGAGTCGATCACCGTGACTCTCGTCGCCGGCCCCGTCAACCCCGGAGACACCAAGTCCGGCCAGGTTCAGGTGTCTGCCAAGGCGGGCGGCGACCAGGCCAACGACTCGCGGAACATGACGGTCCGTGGGCCTGCTGCGCCCGCGACGACCCAGCCGCAGACCCAGACGGTCCGGTCGATCTCCGGCAAGGTGACCGTGGCGGCCAACGGTGATCCGGTGCCGAGCGCCGTGGTGATGCTGCTCGACTCGCAGCAGCACAAGTATCAGACCACCAGTGACGACAGCGGCAACTTCCGCTTCACCGGGTCCAGCTCGGAGCCGATCACGCCGGGCCGGATCGAACTGGGCGCCAGCAAGGGCGCCGTCTACAACACGAAGTCGATCAACGCGAGCGCCGGGCAGAGCCTGACCGGCCAGCGGATCAACCTGGCGATCAAGGTCGAGGTCACCCCGAGCGCGACGCCGTCAGCGACCGCCGAGGCCGCGCCGACCGACGAGGTCACGGACGAGACCACCGAGGAGCCCTCCGGGGCGCCCGCCGCCCCGCAGCAGGCCGCCTCGGACGAGGGTGGCGGCTTCGGCTCCTTCCTGATCATCCTGCTCGGTGGCCTGCTCGTGGCGGCCGGCGTGGGCACCATCGTGCTGCTCTGGATGCGGCGCCGGAACGCCGACGACGACGACGTGGACGGGCCGGTCGGCGCCGCGGCGGGCGCGGTGCCCGGGGCCCGTGGCGCGTTCCGCGGCGCGGACGACCAGACCCGCGTGGTCAACCGGGTCGGCGCCGGGGCGGACCCGACCATGGCCGGCAGTTCCGCGCTGAGCGACGCGCCGACCATGATGCACCGTCCGGTCGTCGACGACGTCCCGCCGGACCCGTACGGGGCTCCCGCGCAGCCGTACGGCGCGGGCGCTGCGGCGGGCGGCTGGGCCGGCAACGGGTACGGCGACGAGTCCCCCGCCCAGGGCGGCTACGGCCAGCAGGGCGGCTACGGCAACGCGCCCTCCTCCGGTGGCGGCTACGACGCCGCCGGGGCGGCGGCGGGAGCCTACGGCGCCGCGCAGTCCTCCGGCGGCGGCTACGGCCAGCAGGGCGGCTACGGCGCCGGAGCCGGCCAGGGCGGCTACCCGCAGCCGGACCAGGGTGGTGGCGGCCACGGCGAGCGGTACGACGAGCCGACCGGCCGGTACACCGGCGACGGGACGCAGTCGTACACCCCGCCGGCCGACCCGTACCCGACCAGCACATACCAGCCCGAGCCGGGCAACGGCTACGGCCAGCCGGAGCAGGGCCCGTACGGCCGGGCCCAGGAGCCGGCCGGCGGCTACGGCGGTGGGACCGGCTACGGCGGCGCCCAGGGCGGCTACGAGGCCGGCCCGCAGCAGGGCGGCTACGACGGTGGGTACGACCAGCGCGGCGGCTACGACCAGCGCGGTGGGTACGACCAGCAGGGCGGCGGCTACGGCGGCGCCCAGGGCGGGTACGACCAGCCTGGCGGCTACGGCCAGCAGGCCGGCTACGGTCAGGAGCCGCCGCAGCAGCGCCCCGGCGGCTACGACAACCACAGCTACGACCAGCAGCAGGGTGGCGACTACTACGGCGACCAGGCCCAGCAGGGCCGGGGCCGGCCGGACGGCCCCCCGCAGGAGCGCGGCGGTCGCCGGCTGGACTGGCTGGACGACTGACCCGTTCGGGGCTGCGGGCCCCGGCAGCACGTGACGGTGAAGGGCCGCCCGGATTCCCGGGCGGCCCTTCACCGCATCGGTTGGGCTTGGACGACGCGGGCCGCCGGGCAGGGTCGGCGGGACCCGGGCGTGGTCGGCGGGACCCGGTCAGGGCGTCGCCGACTCCGGCGAGGGAACGGAAGCCACCGGGCTTCGCAACGGGATGGGTCGCGGTGGCCGGCCGGGGGCCGGACCGGGGACCGTCAGGCGGCGGAGAAGACGCCCTGGCGCAGCACGGGCACCACGTCGGAGACGCCGACCCGGACCGCGACCTCCACGTCCTCGGCGAAGCCGCCCTCGATCAGCTCGCGGCCGGAGACGCAGCCGCGTACCGCCGCCGACACGTCCGGGGTGCTGGCCAGCGCGGCAAGCGCCATGGCCGCCTCCACCGAGAGCCCGCCGGGTACGCCGGAAATGGCGTCCAGCACGCTGGCCGCGCCGAGCAGGTCCTCCACCGAGGGGCGCAGCATCCCGTCCGGCCAGCGTTCACCGGCGGCGATCACGCCCACCGGGGCGTCCTTCGAGCCGTACCCCTGGCGGCACAGCCATCGCCCGACGGCGCGGGCGTTGCGCAGGCAGGCCGCGACCACCGGCAGGCCGGTGGCGCTGGCGGCGGCGCTGATGGCCGAACCGTTCGGCGACGGCAGCACCAGGTCGGCGACGACGGGCGCGGTGCTCAGCGCCGCCGCGGAGAGCGACCACGGGTGCTCCGGGGTCGTCTGCCGACGGCCCACCGCGGCGACCGCGCCGACCCGCCGGGCGTAGTCGGCCGCCTGCTCCCCCCAGGGGAACGGGTGGACCCGCATGCCGCGGCCGACCGCCACGTCCACGGCGGTGGTGAACGACAGCACGTCCACCACCACCAGCGCGGCGCAGACCCGGCCGAGCTCGGCCGCCCCGGTCAGCCCCCAGTCGAACCGGGCGCCGGAGCCGGGTTGGGCCTGAACGGCCGCGGCCAAGGCCTCAGCGCTTATCGGGCGCGGAGGACTGCTCGCCGTCACCGGCAACGGTCTGGGCCGCCGGCGCGTCGGGAGCCGCATCTCCGGTGACCTCCGTGCTCGGGCGCTCCGCCGCAGCCGGGGCGACCGGCCGGTCCGGGGACGCCTCCGTGTTCGGCGCCGCCAGCGACTCCACCGGCTCGGCCTCGTCGACCGGCTGGGCCTCGTCGGCCGGCTCGGTCTCCGCGACCGGCTGGGCCGTCTCGACCGGCTGGGCCGAGCCGGTGGCGACGGGAGCGGCCTCCGCCGGCTCGTCCGCCTCGGCCGGCTCGTCCGCCTCGGCCGGCTCGTCCGCCTCGGCCGTCGGCACGTCCATCGGCCGCACGGCGGTCGCCGGAGCGACGGTGGTGGCGCCGGTCCGGGTCGCCTCGACCTGCGCGGCCTCGGGACCGCCGAAGAGCCGGGGCAGGGTCTCGGTGTGCGCGGCGTGCAGCTCGTCCAGGTCGATCCGGAACTGGCCGTGCACCTCCAGGGCACCGCCGGCCGGGTCGGTCACGCCGATCCGCTCCCACGGCACGTCCCGCTCGGCGCAGAGGGCGGTGAACGCCTTCTCGTGGCCACGCGGCACCGACACCAGCACCCGGCCCGCCGACTCGCTGAACAGGAAGACGAACGGCAGCGAGCCCTCGGCGAACCGCTCCGGCAGCGCGATCCGGGCGCCGATCCTCCGCCGCAGGCACGACTCGACCAGGCTCTGGGCGAGACCACCGTCGGAGAGGTCGTGCGCGGAGCTGAGGTGACCGACCCGGGCCGCCTCCGCCATCAGCTCGGCCAGCTGCCGCTCGCGGGCCAGGTCGACCTGCGGCGGCATGCCACCGAGGTGCTCGTGGGTCACCCACGCCCACTCGGAACCGGAGAGCTCCACGTGCGTGTCGCCGAGCAGGAAGAGCTGGTCGTGGTCGCCGCCGGCGCGCGGGACGAAGCCCATCGGCACCCGGTCGGCCACGTCGTCCAGCACGCCGAGCACGCCGACCACCGGGGTCGGGTGGATCGCCGCCGCGCCGGTCTGGTTGTAGAAGCTGACGTTGCCGCCGGTCACCGGGATGCCCAGCTCCAGGCAGCCGTCCGCCAAGCCGCGCACGGCCTCGGCGAACTGCCACATCACGCCCGGGTCCTCCGGCGAGCCGAAGTTCAGGCAGTTGGTCACGGCGATCGGCTTCGCGCCGGTCACCGCCACGTTCCGGTACGCCTCGGCGAGCGCCAGCTTGGTGCCGTGGTACGGGTCGAGGCGGGCGTACCGGCCGTTGCCGTCCACCGACAGGGCGACACCGAGGCCGGTACGCTCGTCGATCCGGATCACGCCGGAGTCCTCCGGCTGGGCGAGCACGGTGTTGCCCAGCACGTACCGGTCGTACTGCTCGGTGACCCAGGTCTTGTCGGCCAGGTTCGGCGAGGCGATCATGCGCAGCACGGTCTCCCGCAACGCCTCCGGCGTGGCCGGCCGCGGCAGCGTCTCGGCCCGGTCGGCCTGCAGCAGGATCAGGTCGGCCGGCTCACGCATCGGGCGGGCGTAGACCGGCCCGTCGTCGACCAGCGAACCCGGCGGCACGTCGACCACGACGTGACCGTTCCAGGTGGCCAGGAGCCGGCCCGGCTGGCCGTCGGCCGACGGCGCGGTGACCACGCCGATCGCGGTAGCCAGCACGCCCCACTTCTCGGCGGTCTTGAGCACCGCCTCCAGCTTCTCCGGCGTGACGACCAGCAGCATCCGCTCCTGGGACTCGCTGGCCAGGATCTCGTGCGGCTCCATCGAGGGCTCGCGCAGCGGCACCCGCTCCAGCCAGACCCGCATGCCGGTGCCGGCGGAGGCGGCGGTCTCGGTCAGCGCGCAGGTCAGGCCCGCACCGCCCAGGTCCTGGATGCCGACGACCAGCTCGGCGTCGTACAGCTCGAGGCAGGCCTCGATCAGCAGCTTCTCGGTGAACGGGTCCCCGACCTGCACCGACGGGCGGCGCTGCTCGCTGCCCTCGTCGAAGGTGGCGCTGGCCAGCACCGACACGCCGCCGATGCCGTCCCGGCCGGTCTTGGCGCCCATCAGCACCACGACGTTGCCGGGGCCGGTGGCGTCCTTCTTCTGCAGCCGGTCGACCGGCAGCACGCCGAGACAGAGCGCGTTGACCAGGGGGTTGCCCTGGTAGCAGGGGTCGAAGACCACTTCGCCGCCGATGTTGGGCAGGCCGAGGCAGTTGCCGTAGCCGGCGATGCCGGCGACCACGCCGGGGAGCACCCGGGCGGTGTCGGGGTGGTCGGCGGCGCCGAAGCGCAGCGGGTCCATCACCGCGACCGGGCGGGCGCCCATGGCGAGGATGTCCCGGACGATGCCGCCGACTCCGGTCGCCGCGCCCTGGTACGGCTCGACGAAGCTCGGGTGGTTGTGCGACTCGACCTTGAAGGTCACCGCCAGCTCGTCGGAGACCCGGACCACGCCGGCGTTCTCACCGATGCCGGCGAGCAGCCGGTCGCTCGGCGGGGCCTTCTCGCCGAACTGGCGCAGGTGCACCTTGCTCGACTTGTAGGAGCAGTGCTCGCTCCACATGATCGAATACATGGCCAGCTCGGCCTGGGTGGGGCGGCGGCCGAGGATGTGCCGGATCCGGTCGTACTCGTCGTCGCGGAGGCCCAGCTCGGCGTACGGCTGGCGCTCCTCCGGGCTGCCGACGGCCCGCTGCACGGTGTCCACGCCGTCGGTCCAGTCGCCGGCCGGCGCCGGGCCGGCGTGCCGGCCCGCGTCGGCCGGGCCGCCCTGCGGCACCACGGCGGCCGCGCGCGGCTCCGCCGGGTCGGCCGGGAAGGCGCCCGGTGTCTCCCGTACGGCCGGGTCCTGATGGGTGGTCATGACCTCTCCTCGCTGCGCTCGTCGTCGCCCGCCGGGCGGTGGAGCCGACCGATGATCCTGCCGCGCACCGTCACGCCGGCGTCCCCACCAGGTGCTTGAGCACCGAGGTGAAGAAGCCGAGGCCGTCCAGGGAGGGGCCGGTGAGCGCCTCGACCGCGTGCTCGGGGTGGGGCATGATGCCGACCACGTTGCCGGCGGGGTTGGTGATCGCGGCGATGTCGCGCTGCGAGCCGTTCGGGTTGCCGCCGACGTACCGGGCGACGACCCGGCCCTCGGCCTCCAGCTCGTCCAGGGTCGCGGTGTCCGCGACGTAGCAGCCCTCGCCGTTCTTGACCGGGATCAGGATCTCCTGGCCCGGCTGGAAGGCGTTCGTCCAGGCGGTGCCGGCGGACTCGACGCGCAGGACCTGGTCGCGGTTGCGGAAGTGCAGGTGCTGGTTGCGGGTCAGCGCGCCGGGCAGCAGGTGGGCCTCGCAGAGGATCTGGAAGCCATTGCAGATGCCGAGCACCGGCAGGCCGCCCCGGGCCGCGTCCACGATCGTCTCCATCACCGGGGCGAACCGGGCGATGGCGCCGCAGCGCAGGTAGTCGCCGTAGGAGAAGCCACCCGGGAGGACGACGGCGTCCACCCCGTGCAGCTCCGGGTCACCGTGCCAGAGCCGGACCGGGTCGGCGCCGGCGATCCGGACGGCCCGGGCCGCGTCCCCGTCGTCCAGCGAGCCGGGGAAGGTCACCACACCGACGCGCGCGGTCACGGGTGCGCGTCCACGGTCTCGTCGGCCTCGACCACCCGGACGGTGAAGTCCTCGATGACGGGGTTCGCGAGCAGCTTGTCGGCGATCTCCCGGGCCCGGTCCAGATCCGGGTCGCCGGTGAACTCGATCTCGATCCGCCTGCCGATCCGGACGGAGGCGACGTCACCGACGCCGAGCCGCGGCAGCGCGTTTGCGACGGCCTGGCCCTGAGGATCGAGGATCTCGGGCTTGAGCATGACGTCGACGACGACGCGAGGCACTGGGCACTCCTGACTGTGTACGCAGTTGGGTGCCGGCCCACTACGGGCGAGCGCAGCCAGCGTACCTGGCAGATTCCGCTCCGGACGCACCGGTCGGGGGCAGTTCAGGCAGTGATCAACATAACCGGCAGGGGTCGGGGCGCAGGTCCGGGCGCAGGTGGACCAAACCGGCCTTGAGCAGGCATTTCTTAGCGCTCGCGGCTATCAAATTGTTACCTCAGGGCGGGTCGGCGAGGTCCGGGGTGTTCTGGGGTCGTAACGGTTCAGTCAAGCCCGCTGGCCGGTGTCCGACAGTACGGCGCCACCCGGCCCGCATCGCCGTCCGCGCGCCGGCCGTCCGCGCCGCGCCGTTTCGCAGCATCCGATCAGGTGAACACGGCTCGCGAACGGCGCGGGTGGCGACTGACAGCATCGGAACCGTGCTGGTCGTGACGACGGATCAACTGCCCGGCTACGAGATCCGCCAGATCCTCGGCGAAGTCGTGTCGTCGATGGCGCGGACCCGGAATCCCTACCGCGAGGGGGTCAAGAACCTGCGCGGCGGCGCGTACGACCCGATGGCCCCGGACAACCTCACCCGCTGGCGCACCGACTCGGTGGCCCGGCTCGGCGAGGAGGCGCTCCGGCTGGGCGCCAACGCCGTGGTGGGGATGCGGTTCGACAGCCGGGACTGCGGCGAGATGTGGATGGAGATCTGCGCGTACGGCACGGCGGTGATCGTGGTGCCCAAGGTCCCCGACGTGATGCCCCACGACCAGCCCCTGGTCGCCGCGGAGACCGCCCACGAACCCGCCTTCACCGAGGCGCCGGGCGGCATCGCCGAACCGGCGAGCGCCCCCAACCTCTCCACCGCCGCCGACACCCCCACCCGCAACCCGTGACCTACCCACACCACCGTTGTCCATGGCTTCTGCGTCGGTTCGATCCGGCGGCGTCACGCCGCTGTACGTCGTGGAAGCGGCGCTGTGGAGGTCAGGGCAGCTTGGCGTCGAGCAGCGGGACGAGCGCCCGGGCGTAGAACGTCGAGATGTGGCTGAAATCCTTGTAGACCAGCACGTTTCCGACGACTATCGGGCAGGTCGTGCGGGTGCAGAACCACGGCATCGGGTCGATCACGGTGACACCGAGCGACTGGGCCATGGTCGCCACCTCCTGGCGGCGGGCCGGCTCGTAGAGAGCCTCGCTCGCGGGCCTGCCGCAGACGGGGAGGTCACGCGGGTGCAGCGCGGCGCAGTCGGGGGCGCTGCGGTACGGCCACGGGGTGTCGCTGATCAGTACCAGCTTCGTGCCCGGCGCCTTGATCTGGTTGATCGTGGAGCGCCAGCCGGCCACCCACAGTGCGTCGTCGGCGTGGCCCTTGGTAGGAATCTGACGGCCGGACGCGTCGACCAGGCCGCCCCCGTCGCCGCCGTTGGAGGACATCACGACCATCGCGGGCCGGTCGCGGCGGATCTTCTCGATCACCCACTTGCGCCAGGTGTCGCACTCGTTGTACGGCCGCTTGAGGGCTTTGAAGATCACGGTCACCGAGGGAACCTGGCAGCCGCTCTTGGTGAGCGAGACGAACCGCATGCCGCGATCGCGGGCGATGGCGTCAAAGGCCGGGTACCAGTGCGCGCCGTGCGAGTCGCCGATCAGGTAGATGGCCTCCTTGCCCTGTACGTCGCCGTACGTGCACGGGTTCTTGTGACGCAACTCGGTGTAGGTCAGGCTGCAGTTGTCGGGATAGACCCGCGGCACGTCACCGTTGGCGACGGCGACCGACGGGGTCAGGTTGCCGGGAAGATCGCGCTGCCGCACGGCTTCGGCGATGAGCTTGCTCAGCGCGGCCTCCGGATCCGGGGCGGAGGCGACCGCGGCGATCGTGTCCACGGCGGGCGGACCGACCGGCAGGGGCGGGGTGAGCGTCGACGCGACCAGCGCCAGCACGGCCGCCGCCCCGGACAGGACCAGGCCGAGCGAAACGCCGCGGCGGGCCCGGGCCTTGAGCCACGACCTGTTCCGGATCGGGTTCTCGACCAGGTGGTACGAGACGACGGTGAGCGCCAGCGCGCCGGCGGCCAAAGCCAGGTTCACCTTGACCGTCGGCTCCACCCCCAGCGCCGACGGGCCGATCATGAGGACCGGCCAGTGCCAGAGATACCAGCCGTAGGAGAGCTTGCCGATCTGCTGGAACGGCCAGGTGCCGAGCAGCCGGGCGGCGCCCTTGCCGCCGGTGGCCGTACCACCCGCGATGACGGCGGCGGTGCCGAGCACCGGCAGCAGGGCCGCGTATCCAGGGAAGGTGGTGTTCTCGTTGAAGGTCAGCGCCGCGGTCAGCACGGCGGCGAGTCCCACCCAGGTGAGGACGGCGGCCAGCGGCTTCGGCAGCTTGGTGAGCGCGCCCGCCGAGACGGCCACCAGCGCCCCCACAGCCAGTTCGTGCGCCCGGGTGTGCGCGCCGAAGTACGCCCAGGGTGCGGCGGCCTCGCTCTGCCAGACGCTGATCAGGAGCGAGGCCACGACGATGCCGCCGAGGACCATGACAATCGGTAGCCGATGGTTGGACCGGCCGCGCCGCCAAGCCCAGGTCGCCAGCAGCAGCAGCGGCCAGACCAGGTAGAACTGCTCCTCGACGGCGAGCGACCAGAGGTGCTGCAGCGGTGAGGGCGCTGTGGCGTCGTTGAAGTAGTCGGTCCCCACGGCGGCCAGCCGCCAGTTGATCCCATAGAAAGTGCTGAACAACGCGTCCAGCGAGACCGACCGGAACCGGGTCGGTGGCAGCCACAGCCAGCTCGCCACGAGCGTCGCGACGAGCACGACCGTGGAGGCGGGCAGGAGCCGGGCTGCCCGGCGCGCGTAGAACCCGGCCAGCGAGACGGTTCCGGTCCGGGACAGCTCCTTGACCAGCAACGTGGTGATCAAGAAGCCGGAGATGACGAAGAAGACGTCCACGCCGACGTAACCACCGGCCAACGTGGCGATGCCCGCGTGGGCGAGCACCACGAGGGTGACCGCCACGGCCCGCAGACCCTCGATGTCGGCCCGGAACCCGAGGTGCGGGGCCGGAACTGCGGCGGCATCGGAGTGCCGGGCCGAGACGTGGTGCCGGTCCCAGGTTGCGGTGGTCGCCATACCTCACCCATAGATTTGTGGCGGCCGCAGGGCCGGGTGCTGTTCGTCCGTGCACTCAGAGCATCAGCATGCTAGTCGATCACGCCGGATCCGTCCGACCCCGTCCACCCGGTGAATGCGGCGCCAACCGTAACAGGATCGAGTCCCGCGCGCCGACGTCGCCTCGTCCGCGTGGTCAGAGGATGGGGGGTGGGGAGTAGGCGGCGGCGTCGGGGTGGGCGGTGACAACGTCGGCGATACGCTTGGTGACCCGGTCGACCTGCGCGCCGGCGGCGCCCGTGAAGGCGGCGCGGTCGGCGACCAGGGCGTCGATCTCGGCGCGGGACAGGCCGAGGCGGCCGTCCGCCGCGAGGCGGTCGAAGAGGTCGTTCTCCGGGGCGCCCTTCTCCCGCATGGCGAGCGCGACCGCGACCGCGTGCTCCTTGATCACCTCGTGCGCCACTTCCCGGCCCACACCGCGACGCACCGCCGCCACGAGGATCTTGGTGGTGGCCAGGAACGGCAGGAAGCGCTCCAGCTCCCGATTGATCACCGCCGGGTACGGGCCGAACTCGTCGAGCACGGTGAGGAAGGTCTGGAAGAGCCCGTCGGCGGCGAAGAACGCGTCCGGCAGCGCCACCCGGCGGACCACCGAGCAGGAGACGTCCCCCTCGTTCCACTGGTCGCCGGCCAGCTCGCCGACCATCGACAGGTACCCACGGATGATCACCGCGAAGCCGTTGACCCGCTCCGACGAGCGGGTGTTCATCTTGTGCGGCATCGCGCTGGAGCCGACCTGGCCCGGCTTGAAGCCCTCGGTGACCAGCTCCTGGCCGACCATCAGCCGGATCGTGGTGGCCAGCGAGGACGGCGCGGCAGCCACCTGGGAGAGCGCGGCGAGCACCGCCACGTCGATCGAGCGCGGGTAGACCTGCCCGACGCTGTCCAACACCCGCCTGAACCCGAGGTGCTCGGCCACCCGGCGCTCCAGCTCGGCGACCTTGTCGGCGTCGCCGTCGAAGAGGTCGAGCTGGTCCGCGGCGGTGCCCACCGGACCCTTGATGCCGCGCAGCGGGTACCAGTTGATCAGGTCGTCCAACCGCTCGTACGCGATCAGCAGTTCCTCGGCGGCCGACGCGAACCGTTTGCCGAGCGTGGTGGCCTGCGCCGCGACGTTGTGCGAGCGGCCGGTCATCACCAGGCCGGAGTACTCGTGGGCGTGCCAGGCGAGCCGGGTCAGGGTGGCGACCACCCGGTCCCGGATCAGCTCCAGCGAGCGGCGTACCTGGAGCTGCTCGACGTTCTCGGTGAGGTCCCGCGAGGTCATCCCCTTGTGCACGTGCTCGTGCCCGGCGAGCGCGCTGAACTCCTCGATCCGGGCCTTCACGTCGTGCCGGGTGACCCGCTCCCGCTCGGCGATCGAGGCCAGGTCGACGTCGTCGACCACCCGCTCGTACGCCTCGACCACCCCGTCCGGCACCGGCACCCCGAGATCACGTTGGGCCCGGAGGACGGCGAGCCAGAGCCGCCGCTCCAGCCGTACCTTCTCCTCCGGCGACCAGAGGGCGACCAGTTCAGGCGAGGCGTACCGGTTGGCGAGCACGTTCGGGATCGTCACGTACCTCAGTCTTTCATGCCCTCTTCGACGGCGGACGCTGCGTCAGCCCGGCGCGGGCCGTCCGGTGAGCGCCTGCCAGAGCCCGGCCCCGGCCTCCTCCTCGGTGTCGAAGGATCCTCGATCTCGAAGGGGTCCGGCGACAGCCCGGTCGCCAGCAGGGCGTTGCGCACCCCGTGCCGGTCCACTCCCGACCTCCCGATCGTCCTGGGATCAGTAGACGTTGACGGCGGGCAGCCCGCCGCCCGTGCCACCCTGCCGCGGCACCCGGTCGGCAGTGCGGGGCGGGAAGTTCGCGCCCGTGAATGTGGTGGTTTATGCCTTTTGCCCGCTAAAGGGTGGGCGTGGGCGGTCAGGAGCGGTTCACCTCGTACACCGTGACGGTGCCGGAGACCAGGCGGACCCGGGCCAGCCGGGCCAGCTCAGGCGACACGGCCGAGGCCCGGGTGTCGGCGAACAGCCAGCGCACGCCGTACTCCCGTGCCATCCGGTCCAGATCCGCCCGGGTCGGCGCGGCGAAGACCCCGTCGTTGAACGCGAGCAGGGCGGGGTCGGGCGGCCCCTGTTGCGAGTAGCCGAACCCGTCCCGACCCTGCGCGGCGAGGGCCGCATCGGTGTAACCCCAGCTCTCCACGAGCGCCCGATGCCCACCGAGACCGGTCACCCAGAACGCCCGCGCGATGCAGCGCGGGGCGGTCGCCACCGGCATGCAGTGCACGTTGGTCGCCACCACGTCCTCGTCGTCGGCCTGCGCGTCGAGCCAGAGCGCCGCCCGCAACTCGTCCTCGGTCACCGCGAACCGCTCCGGGAAGTACGGGGCGGGCGGGCGCTCCAACTGCTGCACCGTGCCCTTGACGCCGACGGTGACGCTGGCGCACAGCAGCGCGGCGGTCACGCCGGCCGCCGCCACCGCCCACCACCGGGTCGGGGTGCCCGCCGGACCGTCGGTCGACCGGCCCGCTCCGGACCGCCACCGCGCCAGCACGGTGACCAGGACCGCGAGCAGGGCCGCCAGCAGGGCGAACATCGCGAACCGGGCGACCGAGTCGCCCACCGTACGCAGCCAGTCCGCCGTGTCCGGCTCCGGGCGAACGAGCGGGGCGACGACCAGCGGCGCGGCCACACCGAACAGGCCGGCCACCCCCACCGCCGGCCACGGCGGCCGGACCGCCGCCAGCCACCAGCCGGACAGCAGCGCGCCGAACGGGATCACCCCGAGCCAGAAGTAGACCTGACTGGCCGCTGGGTGGTGGAACACCCAGGTGGCAGCCGCACCCGCCAGCACCGCGCCGGCCAGCAACCAGCCGGCCGGATCCCCCCGGTGCTCACGGCTGATCAGCAACGGCCATCCCGCGAAGCGGGACGCCTGCGCCAGCAGCCACCAGCCGAGCAGCGCGAACGCGAAGTACAGTCCGTCCGCACCCGCGTCGGCGAGGCCGGGGGGCAGCCCTCCGCCCGGCTGTACGCCGTCGTCGACCCCCATCGTCTCGGTGTAGGGCGCCATGAACCGGAGCAGGCCGAACGCCTGCACCTTGAGCGAACCCGCCCCACCGCCGGCAAAGAGCAGGTAGCCGAGGCCCATCGCTACGAGCAGACAGACCAGCGCGCCGAGCACGGCCCAGGGGGTCGACCGCCGGCGCCACCAGGCCACCACCGCGGCCAGCCCCAGGGCGACGATCAACGGTGGCAGAGCGCTGGACTTGCCGCCGGCGCATGCCAGACCGAGGGCCGGCACCAGCGGCCAGGCCCGACCCGGACCGCGCCCCCGGACCGCGTCCACGCAGATCCCGGCGAGCAACAGCAGCGGCGCCAGCACGTACACCTGGGAGAGGCTGGCGAACGACAGCGACTGGTATCCCGTCGCGCTGATCGGGGAGCCAAGGGTGACCGGGCCGCCGAGGAAGCCGGCGGCGGCGACCACCGGGCCGACCCAGGCCGTCCGGGCGAGATCCCGGGCCAGACCGGCAGCCACCAGCATCGCCGTGGCCACCACCGGCACGATCCAGAGCCGGAGCATGACCATCGCCGGCGAGATGCCGGTGATCATGCTGCCGGAGGCCACGTGGGCGTCCGACAGATAGTGGTAGCGCAGCGCCTCCCCGTAGACGTGCGGCAGCCGGAACGGCATCGACCTGGTCAGCTCCTGCACCAACCCGAGGTGGTAGAAGAGGTCCTGGTAGTACGCGTAGGTCGCGGGCGGCAGCGGGGAGCGCCGCCACTCGGCCATCGCCCAGGCGAGCGCCAGCAGCAGGACCACGCAGAACGCCCAGTGCCAGGCCACCGGCAGCGGTCGCCGGGGACCGCCCCGCCAGTGCCGCCGCAGACCGGGCACCACCACGAAGGCGATCACCACGGGCACCGGCCACCAGCGCAGCAGGTGCTGCTGGCCGGTGGCGGCGGCGGCCGCCCACGCGACGAGTTCCAGCAGCAGGCCGGTAGCGGCGCCGTACCCGAGATCCTCGGGCAGGTTGCCCCGGCCGCCGCGCAGCGCCCGGTGCACCAGGGTGCCGGGGAGCACCAGGCACAGCGTCCAGTACGCGGCGAACCGGGCGATGTCGCCGCCCGGCACGTCGGCGTCCGCCCAGGCGGTGAGCAGGGCGGCCAGCACCAGCAGCCAGGGCAGCAGCGCGAACGCCCGGCCGGCCAGCAGCCGGCCGCGCCGCGCCTCCGGCGGGGCGGCGGTCTCCGCCCTATCCAGCACCATCCTCATCGGACCCCCGATACCCGCGCGTCATCACAGCTCATAGATGGTGACCGGGCCGGACCTCAGGCGAACCCCGGCCAGCGCCGCCGTCACCACGACCGCGACCGCCGCGACCGGAACGATCCACAGCCGCAGGAGGATCACCGGCGGCGCGGGTCCCGGTGACCATCGAGGCGCTGGCCAGGTGGGCGTTGGAGAGGTTGAGCCACCAGGCGGCCACCATCGCCCCGAGTGCGACGAGCCACGGCAGTGCCGTGAGCGGCCGGCTGGTCCGGGTGGAGGCAGGTGTCACCCGCTGCGGCGCCTCAGCCTCCGCAGCGTTCCGCAGCCCCGTCATGGGCGGGCTACGGTATCTCGAAGACGGCCACGTCGCCCGAGCGGAACCGGGGCGTGGCGTACCGGGCAAGCTCGGGGCTCACCTTGGGACCGACGGCGACCAGCCAGCGCACCCGGTAGGTGCGGGCCAGCGTCGCGACGTTCCCGGCGGTGGGCGCGGTGAAGACGACGTCGTTGTCGGCCAACCGCTGCGGATCCCAGTACTTGCTGGCACCCAGGTGGTCGTGAATGGTCCGGCCCTCCATCGCCCGCTCCACGTACGCCCAGCCCTCGACCAGCACCCGCCGCTCGCCGTACGCGGCGAGCCAGAAGTCCCGGTTGTCGCAGAACGGGCGGCCCGGGTGCCGGCAGTGGCTGTTCGTGGCGACCAGGTCGTCCGGGGCCGAGTGGTCCCGCAGCCAGCGGGCCGCCTCGATGCCGCCGACGGGGAGGCTCGGCGGGTTCGCCGCCACGTTGCGCAGCGGCGCGTCGGACGAGACCAGCCGCGCCATGGTCCGGATCCCGGCGGAGTCGCTGACCACGCTGGTCGCGGCGAAGAGCACCACGACCGCCGCGACCGCGACCACCGGCCGGAGCCGGACCAGCCGGGTGACCAGGAAGAGCAGCGCGGTCAGCACCAGCAGCACCACCGCCAGGACGAGGTAGGGCTCGACCGCGTCGCGCAGCGGGTGGTCCCCCGCCGGACGGTCCTGTCCCACCGTGGCCCGGACGGCGAGGACGGCGCCGGCGCCGAGCGCGGCGGCCAGGGTGAGCAGCCCGGCGAGGGCGGTACGACCGCGCCGGCCGAGTTCCGCCGCGGTGGGCAGCAGGACGGCCAGGCCGAGGGCCGCGAGCATCGCCAGGTACGGACGGGCGGTACGACCGAAGTAGATCTCGCTCAGCCCCGGGTGCCCGAACGTGTACATCGCGCCGACACCGGCCGCGGCGAAGCCGGCCATGAACAGCACCACCGGGTCGACGAGCCAGCGCCGGCGCAGCAGTCCGACGCTGCCGACCAGACCGAACGCGCAGGCCAACAGCGCGATGCCGGTGAGCTTGACCAGGGTCGGCCAGTGGTTCTCCGGGGTGGGCGTGCCCAGCACGAGCTGGCCCAGTCCGCTCCACTTGGCCAGCGAGAGCGGGGCCGGTTCGGTGCCGTAGCTGCCGCCGCTGAAGAGCACGTACTGGGCGAAGGCCAGCCAGGCCAGGACGATCCCGATCGCGAGCAGCGCCCGTACCCGGTGCTTGCGGGTGATGAGCTGCCCGAGCAGGGCCAGGATCAGCCCGCACGCCAGAGCGGGCACGAAGGTGGCCTTGGCCCCGGCGACCGCCCCCACCAGCATGACCAGGACGAGCCAGGACCCGACCGGCGCGGTGTCCTCGCGGAGCAGCCGGACCAGCACCAGGACGACCGCCACGGCGAGCGTCGCGGCCATGGTCTGGGTGGGGCTGAGCCAGAAGGTGTCCAGGAGCGTCGCGTCGAAGACCGGCGCGGAGGTCCACGCGTACGGGACGGTCGCGGTGCCGAGGTAGAGCAGCACCAGCGCCAGCAGGCCGGGCCACCACCGGCCGCTGATCGCCCGGACGACGCCCATGACCAGCAACAGGAACGCGGCGACGATGGGCAGCACCTGCAGCCGGAGGATCAGCACCTGCGGCTCGATGCCGGTGAGCCAGCTGGCCGCCGCGCCGTGGGCGTGCGCGTACCAGTGGTACTGGAGGGCCTCCGCCACCACGTACGGCGCGGTGGGCTGCATGTGGTGCTTGAACTCGCCGACCAGCGCGATCTGAAACGGCAGGTCGACGTTGGGCCCGAGGGCGGCCGCCCCGGAAAGCCCCTCCGTACGGAAGAACAGTGCCGACCGGGCCAGAACGAACAGCGCGATCGCGGCGAGGCCCCAGCTGACCCCGGTCGGGAGCCGTTCCGGGCCGCCGCGCCAGTGCCGGCGCAGCCCCGGTACGGCGAGGAACACGAGCACGGTGAGCACGGGCCAGGCGAGCACCGCCAGCGGCACGCCGAGCGCCCGCGCCGGGATGTACACGGCGAGTTCGACGGCGAGACCCAGGGCGAAGCCCGCCGCCACGTCCACCGCCAGCGTGCCGGAGCGGCCGTGCAGGGCGCGCCAGAGCAGCGTGCCGGGCAGCGCCAGGCAGCCGGCCGAGTAGCCGGCGAAGAGGGCGAGGTCCGGACCGGACACGCCGTACCAGTGCAGCACGACGGCGGAGACGGCCAGCACCACGGCCAGGGGCAGCCAGCCGGTGGCGAGAACGGAGCGGAGCCGTCGCCCGCCCGCCGGCGGGGTCTCCGCGGCGGGCGTGTCGCCGTCCGCGGTGGCGGACTTCCCGTCCACCGCCTCGCGCAGGTTGACCATCCGGGTCAGCCGCTGACCGGGACGCCCGGGCGGTCGGCGGAGACCGCCGGGTCCGCCGAGTCCGCCACCACGACCGGCTCGACCGGCTCGAACGGGGACTCGACCGAGTCGAAGCCGACGTGGAACATCGGTCGGTTCTGCACGGTCGCGTAGATCCGCCCGACGTACTCCCCGAGCAGGCCGAGGCAGATCAGCTGCACCCCGCTGAGCAGGAGCACCGCCACGAACATGGAGGTCCAGCCGGGGATCGCGGTGCCGGTGGTGTACGCGGTCACGCCGAAGGCGATCAGCGCGAGGCAGGCCACGAAGCTGGTCACCCCGAGCCAGGTGGCGACCCGCAGCGGGGCCGCCGAGAAGTTGGCGGTGCTGTCCCAGGCCAGGGCCACCATCTTGCGGAGCGGGTACTTCGTCTCGCCGGCGGCGCGCGCCTCACGGACGTAGGTGACCTCGGCGCTGGAGAAGCCCAGCGAGGGGATCAGCAGCCGGTAGACCGGCGCCCGCTCGGGCAGCTGGCGGAGCACCTCGATGACGTCCCGGGTGATCAGCCGGAAGTCGCCGGCCTGGGCGGGCATGTCGCCGCCGACCAGCCGCCGCATCAGCCAGTAGTAGCCGCGGGCGGTGTTCCGCTTGAACGCGGTGTCGGTGCTGCGGTCCGAGCGGACGCCGTAGACCACGTCCACGCCGTCCTCACGGGCGACCCGGAGCATCTCGGCGATCGTCTCGGGCGGGTCCTGAAGGTCGGCGTCGATGCTGACCACCCAGCGACCCCGAGCGCGGTGCAGCCCGGCGGTCAGCGCCGCCTGGTGCCCGCTGTTGCGGCGCAGCTGGATCAACCGCAGCTGCGGCCAGCTACGCGCGTGCGCGCTGACCATGCCGGCGGTGCCGTCCCGGCTGCCGTCGTCAACGGCCACGACCTCGTAGTCGACGTCGAGCGAGTCGAGCACCGGACGCAGCCGGGCGACGAGGGCGGGAATGACCGCCGTCTCGTTGTACATCGGAATGACCACGGAGAGCGCGATCGATCCGGACATGTTTGATCCCATCGTTGCCGGCCCCGTCCCGGGCGCAGAAGGTCTGTGATTTTACGCGGGTCGGACGCCCGGCGCGAGGCATCATACTCTCGCTCCGACTTTTCGGTCGGGTCGACAGCGGATGAGCCGTTGATGAATGATATTCCCCTCGGCGTCGGCCGTGGGACCCGGTCAGCGCTCCAGGATCGCGGTGACGCCCTGCCCACCGGCCGCGCAGATCGAGATCAGACCCCGGCCACTGCCCTTCTCCGCGAGCAGCTTGGCCAGGGTGGCCACGATCCGGCCGCCGGTGGCGGCGAACGGGTGCCCGGCGGCGAGCGAGGAGCCGTTGACGTTGAGCCGCTCCCGGTCGATCGACCCGAGCGGTGCGTCCAGCCCGAGCCGCTCCTTGCAGAACTCCGGCGACTCCCAGGCGGCGAGGGTGGCCAGCACCTGGGAGGCGAACGCCTCGTGGATCTCGTAGTAGTCGAAGTCCTGCAGGGTCAGCCCGGCCCGGGCCAGCATCCGGGGCACCGCGTACGCGGGCGCCATCAGCAGCCCCTCGTCGCCGTGCACGAAGTCGACCGCGGCCGTCTCGGACCAGGAGAACCAGGCCAGCACCGGCAGGTGGTGCTCCCGGGCCCACTCCTCGGAGGCGAGCAGCACGGTGGAAGCGCCGTCGGTCAGCGGGGAGGAGTTGCCGGCCGTCATGGTGGCCTGCTCGGCGTCCGGCCCCCTGGTGCCGAAGACCGGCTTGAGCGAGCTGAGCTTCTCCAGGCTGGTCTCCGGGCGGAGGTTCTGGTCCCGGGTCAGCCCGAGGTACGGCGTCATCAGGTCATCGAAGAAGCCCCGGTCGTACGCGGCGGCGAGCCGCTGGTGCGAGCGGAGCGCCAGCTCGTCCTGGGCCGGCCGGTCGATCTGCCAGCGCAGCGCCGTCCGGGCGGCGTGCTCTCCCATGGACAGCCCGGTCCGCGGCTCGGCGTTGCGCGGGATCTCCGGCTGGAACGGCTGCAGCGGCCGCAGCTTCGCCGCGATCCTCAGCCGCTCGCCGAGGGTGCGGGCGGAGTTGAGCTTGAGCAGGGTGCGCCGCATCTCCTCGTTGACCGCGAGCGGGGCGTCCGAGGTGGTGTCGACGCCGCCGGCGATGCCCACCTCGAGCTGCCCGAGGGCGATCTTGTTGGCGACCAGGACGGCCGCCTCCAGGCCGGTGCCGCAGGCCTGCTGGATGTCGTACGCGGGGGTGTGCGGGTCGAGCTTCGAGCCGAGCACCCCCTCGCGGGTCAGGTTGAAGTCCTTGGCGTGCTTGAGCACGGCGCCGGCCACCACCTCGCCGACCCGCTGCCCGGCCAGGCCGAAGCGGGCCACCAGGCCGTCCAGTGCCGCGCCGAGCATGTCGGAGTTGGACGCGCTGGCGTACCGCGAGCTGGACCGGGCGAAGGGGATGCGGTTGCCGCCGATGACCGCGACCCGCCGGATGCTCTGCACGATCCCGCCTCCTTGAAAGACTTGCCCTCAACCTACTCGCCAGTAGGCTACGCCTATGACCGACAGGTACGCGAGCTTCGTCCAATCGGGGGCCGGCCGCGCGCTGGTCAAGCGCCTCGGGCTGCCGGACCCGCCGCGCCTGCGCCGGCACACTCCCGGCGACCCGCTGCTGCCCGGCCCGGCCCTGCTCGGCGCGGCCACCGATGGCCGGCTCGCCGAGCCGGTCGGCAAGATCCTCAGCGCCGCCGGGGTCGAGCTGCGGGAGCCCGGCACCGCCGACGCCGCCGCCCGCTTCGGCGCCCTGGTGTACGACGCCACCGGCATCACCGACTCCACCGGCCTGCGCCAGCTGTACGACTTCTTCCACCCGCACGCCCGCGCGGTGCTGCCCAGCGGCCGGGTGATCGTGCTCGGCACCCCGCCGGCCGAGTGCGGCTCGCCCCGCGAGGCGACCGCGCAGCGGGCCCTGGAGGGGTTGACCCGCAGCATCGGCAAGGAGTTCGGCCGCGGCGTCACCGCCCAACTGGTGTACGTGACGAGGGACGGCGACGCCGGCACCCTGACCAGCCTGGAATCGGCCCTCCGATTCATTCTGTCGGGCCGCTCCGCGTACGTCTCGGGCCAGGTGGTCCGGGTCGGCGCCGGCCGCGCGGAGCCGCCGGCCGACTGGGACCGCCCGCTGGACAGGCAGGTCGTCCTGGTCACCGGGGCGGCCCGCGGCATCGGCGCCGCGCTGGCCCGGGTGCTGGCCCGCGACGGCGCCCAGGTCGTCGCGCTGGACATCCCGGCGGCCGGCGACGCGCTGGCCGCGGTGGCCAACGAGATCGGCGGCAGCGCCGTGCAGCTCGACCTGACCACCCCGGACGCGCCGACCCGGCTCGCCGAGCACCTCGCCGCCCGGCACGGCCGGGTCGACGTGGTGGTGCACAACGCCGGCATCACCCGGGACAAGACCCTCGGCCGGATGGACGCCGACCGCTGGGACTCCGTCCTCGACGTCAACCTCTCCAGCCAGGAGCGGATCAACGACGTGCTGCTGGAGCGCGACCTGATCCCGGCCGGCGGCCGGATCGTCTCGGTCTCCTCGATCGCCGGGATCGCCGGCAACCGCGGCCAGACCAACTACGCCACCAGCAAGGCCGGCGTGATCGGGCTGGTCGACTCGCTCGCCCCGGCGCTGCGCGGGCGCGAAATCAGCGTCAACGCGGTCGCCCCCGGGTTCATCGAGACCCGGCTGACCGCGCGGATCCCGCTGGCGCTCCGGGAGGCGGGGCGCCGGATGAACAGCATGTCCCAGGGCGGCCTGCCGGTGGACGTGGCCGAGACGATCGGCTGGCTGGCCTGGCCGGCGTCCGGGGCGGTCAGCGGCAACGTCGTCCGGGTCTGCGGCCAGAGCCTGCTGGGGGCGTGATGGCCGGGAAGAAGGAGCGACCGGAGGACGCGCCCACCCACGACCTCTCGGTGCACGAGCTGATCGACGGCCCGACCGAGGTCATCTCCGCGCACGACCTGTCGGCCGCCCGCGCCGCCATGTCGTCCGGGCACGACGGGAACGTCGAGGCCACCCACGACCTCTCCGGATACGCCACCCACGACCTGTCGGCGCACGCGCCCCGGGCGCGGGTGGAGGTGCCCCGGATGCCGGCGCAGGGAGCGCTGTACCGGCGGGCGCTGCTCGACGCGGTGCCCGGCATCGGGCGGTCCCGCCGTCCGGACGCCCCGCCGGAGGTCGAGCTGGCGGTCGCCGGGATCACCGTCGACCGGGCGCACCTCGCCGACTACGACCGGGTCTGCGGGTTCCGGCTGGCCGACCGGCTGCCGGCCACGTACCCGCACGTCATGGGGTTCCCGCTGGCGCTGCGGCTGATGACCACCCCGGAGTTCCCCATCCCGTTGACCGGGGTGGTGCACGTCGGCAACCGGATCACCGTGCACCGCCCGATCGAGGCCGGCGAGACGCTCGACTTCACCACCCACGCGGAGAACCTGCGCCCGCACGAGCGCGGGCGGCAGATCGACGTCGTCCTGGTCGGGTGGGTCGGCGGCGAGGAGGTGTGGCGCGGCGTCTCGACGTACCTCGGCAAGGAGCGCGCCTCGGACGGCGGTGCGCGGCGCGACCGGGGTGACCGGCCCGCGCCGCCGGCCGCCTCGGGCCGGTGGCGGGTCGAGCCCCGGGTGGGTACGGACTACGCCCGCGTCTCCGGCGACCACAACCCCATCCACACCTCCCGGCTGGGGGCACGGCTGCTCGGATTCCCCCGGCCGATCGCGCACGGAATGTGGAGCAAGGCCCGCTGCCTGGCCGCGCTGGAGAGCCGGCTGCCGGAGGCCTACACCGTCGACGTGGCGTTCAAGCTGCCGGTGCCGCTGCCCACCACGGTGGCCTTCAGCGCCACCCCGGCCTGGGACTTCGCCCTGCACGACGCGCGCACCGGCCGCCCGCACCTGGTCGGCACGATCCGCTGACCAGCCGGTGCCGGGGACTCGGCCGTCCCCGGCACCCGGCCCCGGTGGCGGCGGCCCTTCTGCCCGGTTGCGCCTCCGGCCGGGGCCGGTCACCGGAGCATGATCACCGCCGGGGTCTTCGCCACCGGCGGGCAACCCGACCTGGCGACGGTGATCGTGGTGGCCGCGGTCGGCGCGCTCGCCGGCGACCACGTCTCGTACGCCATCGGCCGGCACGGCGGCGCCCACCGGGTGGCCCCGGCTGCCCGCCGACAGCCGCCGCCGCACCGGATCGGAGTGGGCCCGGCGGGCGGTGGACCGGCGCGGCGGGCTGATCCTGACCACCTCCCGCTACGTCCCCGGCGGGCGCACCGCGGTCACCCTGACCATGGGCGCGGTCTGCTACCCGCTGCGGTCGTTCCTGCTCTTCGACGCGATCGCGACCAGCTCCTGGGCGGCGTACTGCGGGCTGCTCGGCTACTTCGGCGGCCTGGCCTTCGAACGGGAGCCGGTCCGGGGCATCGTCGCCGGCGTGGGCCTCTCGCTGGTCGTCACCTCCGGCCTGGAGCTGGCCCGCTGGCTGCGCCGGCGCGCCCATCGCCGCGCCGCCGCCCGCCGCTCCGCGTGATCACGACGACCGGGTGGGTGGGCGCCAGGTCGCGCCGTGCAGCAGCTGGCCGGCGCCGAGCCAGGCGACGTTCATCATCCGGGTGGCGGTCTTCTCCGGGTCGGCCTCCGGGTGGTCGGCGAGCCAGTCGGCCAGCGACTCGGTCGCGCCGACCAGGGCGTACGCGACGACCTCCAGCTCGGTCTCGCCCACCTCGCGCCCCTCGGCGCGCAGCGCGTGGTCCAGCATCCCGGCGACCACCTCGACCAGCCGGGCGCGCATCGCGGCCAGCTCGCCGGCGAACGGCTGCGAGCCGCGGGCCTGCCGGTAGAGCACCGCCCAGCCGTCCCGGTGCGCGCCGACGAAGCCGAAGAAGGCGCGCAGCCCGCGCCATAGCCGCTCGTCGGCGGGGAGGTCCGGGGCGGCCGCCCCGGCGATCGCCTTCGTCATCCGGGTGCCCTCGCGGTGCAGGCAGGCGATGAAGAGTTCCTCCTTGGTGCCGAGGTAGGCGTAGACCATCGGTTTGGAGATGCCGGCGTCCTCGGCGATCTCGTCCATGCTGGCGGCGTGGAAGCCGCGACGGGAGAAGACCTTGACGGCCGCGTCGAGCATCTGCTGCTCGCGTACGGCCCGGGGCAGGCGCTTGAACGTCGGTGTGCTGGACACCCTTGCGAGCATACCTACTCGTGCGTAAGGTTACGCCAGAGTAACCAAAGTCGGCCCGCCCGAGAGGTGCATTCCCCCATGACTGACTTCGACCCGGCCAACTTCGCCAACGTCGGCCCCAAGGAGTTCGCCCAGCTGGTCAAGTCCACCCCCGGCGACAAGATCGCCGAGGTGATGTCCGGCGACCAGCGCGGCAAGATCCTCGGCGCGGTCTTCGGCCGGATGCCAGAGCTGTTCCGCGCCGACCGCGCCGGCTCCACCAACGCGGTCATCCACTGGAACATCACCGGTCGCCCCGACGGTGGCACCGACACCTACGAGGTCGTCATCGAGAACGGCACCTGCACGGTCAACGAGTCGGCGACCCGCGACCCGAAGCTGAGCCTCACCATGGGCCCGGTCGAGTTCCTGAAGATCGTCTCCGGTGGCGCCAACCCGGTGATGCTGTTCATGACCGGCAAGCTGAAGGCCAAGGGCGACCTGGGCCTGGCCGCCAACATCGCCAACCTGTTCGACATCCCCAAGGCCTGATCATGGCCGAATTCTCGCTCGACCTGAACGAGGAACAGCGGGATCTACGCGACTGGGTGCACGGCTTCGCGGCCGAGGTCGTGCGCCCGGCCGCGGCCGACTGGGACGCCCGGGAGGAGACCCCCTGGCCGGTCATCCAGGAGGCGGCGAAGGTCGGCCTGTACGGCTTCGAATTCCTCGCCACCTGCTGGGCCGATCCCACCGGCCTCTCCCTCCCGATCGCCAGCGAGGAACTCTTCTGGGGTGACGCCGGCATCGGGCTGAGCATCTTCGGCACCTCCCTCGCGGTCGCCGCGATCTACGGCGCCGGCACCCCGGACCAGATGGTCGAATGGGTGCCACAGTGCTTCGGCTCCCTCGACCAGCCCGCCGTCGCCGCCTTCTGCACCAGCGAACCGGAGGCCGGCTCCGACGTCGGCGCGATGCGTACCCGGGCGGTCTACGACGAGGCGACCGACGAGTGGGTGCTGCGCGGGCAGAAGGCGTACGCCACCAACGGCGGGATCGCCGGTGTCCACGTGGTCACCGCGTCGGTCGACCCGACGCTCGGCTCGCGCGGGCAGGCCGCGTTCGTCGTACCGCCCGGCACGACGGGGCTGAGCGCCACCCGAAAACTGCGCAAGCTGGGGCTGCGCGCCTCGCACACCGCGGACGTCTTCCTCGACGACGTCCGCATCCCCGGGCGCTGCCTGCTCGGCGGCCGGGACGCCCTGCTGGAGCGGCTGGACCGGGCCCGGTCCGGGCAGCGCGCCTCCGGGCAGGCCGCGATGCGCACCTTCGAGCTGTCCCGGCCCACCGTCGGCGCGCAGGCGCTCGGCGTGGCCCGGGCCGCCTACGAGTACGCCCTGGACTACGCCAGGGACCGGGTCCAGTTCGGACGCCCGATCATCGAGAACCAGGCGGTGGCGTTCGCGCTGGCCGACATGAAGATGGAGATCGACGCGGCTCGGCTGCTGGTCTGGCGGGCCTCCTGGATGGGCCGCAACAACCGGCCGTTCACCGCCGGCGAGGGCTCGATGTCCAAGCTCAAGGCCGGCGAGGTGGCCGTCGCGGTCACCGAGAAGGCGGTGCAGCTGCTCGGCGGCGCCGGCTTCCTCCGCGACCACCCGGTCGAACGCTGGTACCGGGACGCCAAGATCTACACCATCTTCGAGGGCACCTCGGAGATCCAACGGCTGGTCATCTCCCGCGCCATCTCCGGCATGCAGATCCGCTGATCCGTCACCGTCCGCGCCGATCCCGATCACCCACGGTTGCGCGGTGTGACACGGATTGGGTTACCGGACGCTTCCGGTGCATGATCGAAAGGTGACGCCCCGGTGAAGGGGCCCCTCCGGGGGCCCCTTCCCTGCACCCGAGAAGGAGGCCCGCGGCATGGACCTGCCGTTCGTCGTGGCCACGCTGACCCGACGCGGGCTGCTCACCCCGGGCCGGCCGATCCGGGTCGCCTCCCAGCTCGGGGCGCTGCGCAAGTGGGGCTGGAGCCTCGCCGGCGAGCTGCGGCAGGCCGCCGCGCGCGACCCCGGCCGGATCGCGGTCGTCGACGACCAAGGCGCCGAAACGACCTACCAGGAACTGCTGGACCGAGCCGAACGACTGGCCCGGGCGATGCGTACGGCGCTCGGCGTGCAGCCCGGCGACCGGGTCGGGGTGCTCTGCCGCAACCACCGGGGACTGATCGAGGCGGTCGTCGCCGCCACCGTGCTAGGGGCGGACGCGGTGCTCGTCAACACCGGTCTCTCCGCCGCACAGCTGACCACAGTGGCCGAGGAGCAGCAGCTCCGGGTGCTGGTGCACGACGCCGAGTTCGCCGAGCGGGTGCTCGGCCTCCCCGCCGAGGTCCAGCGGGTGGACGAACGCGGCCACGAGGATCTGATCGCCGGCGCGCTCCCCGGCGACCTGCAACCGCCCGAGCGCGACGGCCGGACCATCGTGCTGACCTCCGGCACCACCGGCACGCCGAAGGGTGCCCGTCGCCCCACGCCGAACGGCTTCGGCCCGCTGGTGTCCATCATCGACCGGATCCCGCTGCACACCCGCGACACCATGATGATCGCCGCGCCGCTCTTCCACACCTGGGGGTACGCCGGCCTCCAGGTCGCCTTCGCGCTGCGGGCCACCATCGTGCTGCACCGCCGCTTCGACCCGGCCGCCACGCTGACCGCGCTCGTGGCGCACCAGTGCCAGGCGCTCTTCGCCGTACCGGTGATGGTGCAGCGGCTGCTCGACGTGCCGCCGCCGGACCCGCTGCCCCCGCTGAAGGTGGTCGCGGTGAGCGGCTCGGCGCTGCCCGGCGGGCTGGCCCCCCGGTTCATGGACGTCTATGGCGACGTGATCTACAACCTGTACGGCTCGACCGAGGTCTCCTGGGCCTCCATCGCCAGCCCGGCCGACCTGCGCGAGGCGCCCACCACGGCCGGTCGGCCGCCGCGCGGCACCCGGTTGGAGCTCCTCGACGCCGACGGCCAGCCGGTGCCCGACGGCCGGGTCGGGCGGATCTTCGTGGGCAACGAGATGCTCTTCGAGGGCTACACCTCCGGGGCGCGGCGGGAGACCCACGACGGGCTGCTCGACACCGGCGACCTCGGCCGGATCAACGCCGAGGGGCTGCTCTTTGTCGACGGCCGGGCCGACGACATGATCGTCTCCGGTGGCGAGAACGTCTTCCCGTCCGAGGTGGAGGATCTGCTCTCCCGGCTTCCCCAGGTCCGCGAGGCCGCCGTCATCGGGGTGCCCGACCCGGAGTACGGCCAGCGACTCGCCGCCTTCCTCGGCCTGCATCCCGGCGAGACCCTCGACCCGGAGGCGGTCCGCGAGTACGTCCGGCACTACCTGGCCCGCTTCTCGGTGCCCCGCGACGTGATCTTCGTGAAGTACCTGCCGCGCAACGCCACCGGCAAGGTGCTCAGCCGCGAACTGCGCCGCTACTACGGCTGACCGTGCGCTTCCGTACCGACGCGTACGGGTTCCCGCACGGGGCGCGCGACCGCGCGCCAGGCCGCCCGGTCGGGTCAGCCCGGCAGGGTGATCCGGCCCTCGACCGCCGCGGCGGCGATGTCGGTGCGGTGGTGCGAACCGGCCAGCTCGACGCCGCGTACCAGGGCGTAGGCGGCGTCCCGCGCGGCGGCGAGGTCCGGGCCGGTGGCCGTACCGCAGAGGACCCGGCCGCCGGCGGAGAGCAACGCGCCGTCGGCGGCCCGGCGGGCGGTGCCGGCGTGGATGACGCCGGCGCGGTCCGCGCCGGCGATCACGTCACCGGTACGCGGTGCGGCCGGGTAGCCCTCGGACGCGACCACGACGGTGACGGCGGCGCCGTCGCGCCAGCGCAGCGGCGGGTGCGCGGCCAGCGCGCCGGTCGCGGCGGCGTGCAGCAGGCCGGCGAGCGGTGTTTCCAGCAGGGCGAGGACGACCTGGGTCTCCGGGTCGCCGAAGCGGGCGTTGAACTCGATCACCCGGGGGCCGGCGGCGGTCAGCGCCAGGCCGACGTAGAGCAGGCCGGCGAACGGGGTGCCGCGGCGGCGCATCTCGGCCAGCGTCGGGTGGACCACGTCGGCCATCACCTCGTCGACCAGGCTGGGCGGCGCCCAGGGCAGCGGTGCGTACGCCCCCATGCCGCCGGTGTTCGGGCCGGTGTCACCGTCGCCGACCCGCTTGAAGTCCTGGGCCGGCAGCAGCGGCAGCGCCGCCTCACCGTCGGTCACCACGAACAGCGACACCTCGGGGCCGGCGAGGTACTCCTCGACGACGACCCGGCCACACTCCTCCGCGTGCCGCAGCGCGGCGGCGCGGTCCTCGGTGACCACCACGCCCTTGCCGGCGGCCAGCCCGTCGTTCTTCACCACGTACGGCGGGCCGAAGTCGTCGAGCGCCTTCGCGGTGCTCTCGGCGTCGGTGCAGGTGTGGGCACGGGCGGTCGGCACACCGGCCGCGATCATGATCTCCTTGGCGAAGGTCTTGGAGCCCTCCAGTCCGGCCGCCTCGGCGGACGGACCGAACGCCGGGATCCCCTTGGCGCGGACCGCGTCCGCGACCCCCGCCACGAGCGGCGCCTCCGGCCCGATCACCACCAGATCGGCCCCCACCTCGACGGCGAGAGCGGCGACCGCCGACGGATCGGTCGGGTTCACCTCCCGCAGTTCAGCGAGCGCGGCGATACCCGGGTTACCGGGAGCCGCGATCAGCTGCTCGACGGACGGATCACCGGCGAGGCCCAGCGCGAGCGCATGCTCCCGCCCCCCACCACCCACAAGAAGAACCCGCACGACCCCGCATCCTACTGACCCGGCTCGCCCACCCCGTTGATCATGAAGTTACCGCCACGACACGCCGAGGCGGACAGCAATAACTTCATGATCAACGCGCGGGGTGAGTGCGGGAGGGCGGGGCTGGAGGGGTTAGGGGAGGAGGGGGTGGCGGATGACGTTTTCTTCGCGGCCGGGGCCTACGCCGACGACGCTGACCCTGGTGCCGGTGATCTCCTCGATGCGGGCGATGTAGCGCCTCGCGTTCTCCGGGAGCTCGTCCTCCGTGCGCGCCTTGGTGATGTCCTCCCACCAGCCGTCGAGCTCTTCGTAGATCGGCATGGCGTGGTGGAAGTCGGTCTGGGTCATCGGCATGTCGTCGAACCGCTCGCCGTTGATCTCGTAACCGACGCAGATCGGCACCTTCGGCATGCCGGTGAGCACGTCCAGCTTGGTGATCACCAGGTCGGTGACGCCGTTGAGGCGGCAGGCGTACCGGGCGACGACGGCGTCGAACCAGCCGCAGCGGCGCTCTCGGCCGGTGGTGGTGCCGTACTCGTGGCCGATCTTGCGCAGGTGCTGGCCGTTGTCGTCGAAGAGCTCGGTCGGGAACGGGCCGGCGCCCACCCGGGTGGTGTACGCCTTGCTGACCGCGATCACCTTGTTGATCGCCATCGGCGGGATGCCCGCGCCCACGCACGCCCCACCGGCGGTCGGGTTGGACGAGGTCACGAAGGGGTACGTGCCGTGGTCCATGTCGAGCATGGTGGCCTGGGCACCCTCCAGCAGGACCGTCTCGCCGCGGTCCAGCGCGTCCCAGAGCATCACCCGGGTCTCCGCGATGTACGGCTTGAGCCGCTCCGCGTACTCCAGGTACTCCTCGATCGTCGCGTCGACGTCGATCGCCTTGCGGTTGTAGATCTTGAACAGCAGCTGGTTCTTCTCGCGCAGCGCGAGTTCCAGCTTCTTGCGCAGGATGCCCGGGTCGAGCAGGTCCTGCAGCCGGATGCCCATCCGGGCGACCTTGTCGCCGTACGCCGGGCCGATGCCCCGACCGGTGGTGCCGATCCGGCGGGAGCCGAGGTAGCGCTCGACCACCCGGTCCAACGCCCGGTGGTGCGGCATGATCAGGTGCGCGTCGCCGGAGATGCGCAGCCGGGAGACGTCCACGCCGCGCTCGGCGAGGCCGTCGATCTCGGCGAGCAGCACCTTCGGGTCGACCACCACGCCGTTGCCGATGACGATCATCGCGCTCGGCGAGAGCGCCCCGGACGGCATCAGGTGCAGCGCGTACTTCTGCCCGTCGGGAGTGATCACCGTGTGGCCGGCGTTGTTGCCGCCGGAGTAGCGCACGACGTAGTCGACCCGCTCACCCAGCAGGTCGGTAACCTTGCCCTTGCCCTCGTCGCCCCACTGAGCGCCGATGAGCACGATCGCTGGCATCTTCTCCGCCTCCAGAAGGCTCGGGTGCCAGGTGGCGACCGGTTGGCGAGCCCGGGGTGTCAGGCTAACAAGTAGTGACGGCGCGGCCGGCAGGGGTCGCGTCGAGAGGCAGGAGGCTCCTTCGTGTACGACGTGGTGCTGCTCACCCTCGGCTCGGAGCGGGACGCTCCCGGTGGGGGCTGCGGCAGCGGCGGAGCCTGCTGCGGTGGTGCCTCCGAGGCCGCCCCGGAGAAGACCGACGAGCGCTGCGAGACGCCGCGCGTACCGGTGCTGGCCTGCGCGGACGCGCTGACCGCCCGGGGCGCCCGGGTGGAGACGGTGACCGCCCGCTCGGATGCCGAGGTCGACGAGGTGCTGGCCCGGCTCGATGGCCCGCCCCGCCCCGACGGCCTGAGCTGGCCCGATCCCGACTCCAAGACCCGCCTGGTCGTCGCCACAGCCAGTGACGCACAGTTGCGCGCCGTTGTGCGCCGGCTGGTCCGGCGGTACGCCCCACCGCCCAGCCGTCGCCCGGCGGACCTGGCCGGCAACCGTACGGTGCCGGACCTGCCGCCGATCGGCGTACTCCCGCTCGATCCGGCCCGCAGCGGCACGCAGCGGGACCTGGCCGCGCAGTTCGGCCTGCCGCGTGACCCGGCCGCGGTCGCCGCCGCGGTGCTGGACGGCGCCGTCCGCCGGCTGGACCTGCTGCGCAACGACGGCGGCTCGGTGACCCTGGACGGCGCGCTGCTCGGCGCCGCCGACGACGACGGCCGCCCGCTGCACTGGCGCGGGCGGGTCGAGGTGGACGACGCGGTGCTCTCCGACGGCGAGGACCCGATCCTGGCCTGCGCGGTCGGCAACGCCGGCGGGTACGCGACCCTCGACCAACTGCCGCTGCTGACCGCCCCCGACCCGACGGACGGGCTGGTCGAGGTGGCGGTGGCCGTTCCCGTGGTGACCCGGTCGTTGGGCCGGAAGAAGATCCGCTTCGAGGTCCGCCGGGCCCGCGGGCGGGCGGTGGCGGTCATCCCGCGGGACGAGAAGGTCCCCTTCCTCGACGACGGGGTCGAGGGCGAGCTGAGCCGCAAGCGGTCCTGGTGGACCGAGCCTGGCGCCTGGGCGGTCTTCACCGGCTGACCCGCACCGGGGTTCCGCTACCGTCCGTCACCGGAACGGAACGGCCTATCCTCGGCAGGAGGAATGGGGAGGAACCGTGGTGGACGAGAACGCCGACCGGACCCGGCTGCCCGGCCAGCAACCGGTGCCGGAGCGGGACATCGAACCGCTCTGGCCGCCCGACCCGACCGACCCCGGCCCGCCGGGACCGGCGTGGGCCGCGCACCAGTCCGCGGCGTACCCGTCGCTGACCGCGGAGGTCGGCCCCGCACCGGCGTTCGGCGGCTGGGCTCCGCCCGGCGACGACGGGACGGCCCCCCGCCCGGACCTGCCGCCGGACGGGCCCGCCAGCCCCGGGCCGGCGCGGAAAGCCGGGCCGGTGCACGGCGGCGTGCCGGTGCCCCGGGTGGGCCAGCCGGCCCCGGTGGACCTCGACCAGCCGATCGCCGCACCGACGCCGGTGGACCACCCGGACGCGACGGCGGCCGGGCACCAGCCGGGTCCGGACACCGCGCCGGGAACCCCGGTGGTGGCGTCGCCGGTCGGCGCCCGGGGCGAGTCCCCGTGGGCGCAGCCACCCCAGCGACCCTCCACCGGCGCCGACGAGGCGGTCGGCACCGCCAGCGTCCCGGGGACCGGGGCAGCCACCCCGCCCGCGCCCAGACTGGGTCCGTTCCCGCCTTCACCTGGGACGCCGCTGACGCCACCCGGGCCGCACCCGGTGACGGAGTACCCGCCGGGGCCGACGCTGTCGGCACCGCCCTGGCAGCAGGGCACCCCGTACACCGGGCTGCCGCAGCAGCCGTACCCCCAGCAGTCGGCCGGCTGTCCGGACCCGACCTGGACGCCGGAGGGTGGGGCCGCGCCGACCGCCGAGGACTTCGCCCGCCGCCGGCAGATCCGCCCGGCCGACCCGGTCGCCACCATGGGGGTACGGGCGGCGGTGAACCGGATGGGGCTGGTCAAGCTCCCGCCGGGGCGGCACGAGCAGGAGCTGCGCCAGGACATCGAGATGGTCCGTCGCAACTTCGGCGGGCTGCGCCAGGTGACCGTGGTCAACCCGAAGGGCGGCGCCGGCAAGACGGTGGCCATCCTGCTGCTGGCGATGACCTTCGGCCAGAAGCGCGGCGGGTACGTGCTGGCCTGGGACAACAACGAGACCCAGGGCACCCTGGGCATGCGGGCCCAGCAGGACTTCCACTCCCGTACGGTCCGGGACATGCTGCGCGACCTCGGGCAGTTCCAGGGCGCGCACGGGCGGATCGGCGACCTGTCGCAGTACGTCCGCTCGCAGGGCGAGGGGATGTTCGACGTGCTCGCCTCGGACGAGTCGGCCACCGGCGGCGAGATGCTGACCGCGGCCGCCTTCGCCGAGATCCGCGAGGTGGTCAGCCGGTTCTACAAGCTGATCTTCGTGGACACCGGGAACAACGTCCGGGCACAGAACTGGCAGGCCGCGATGGACGCAACCGACCAGCTGGTGGTCACCATGTCGGCCCGGAACGACTCGGCGGAGACCGCCGCCCGGATGCTCGACCACCTGGAACAGAGCGGCCGGCAGCGGCTGGCCCGGCAGGCGGTGACGGTGGTCTCCATGCCGCCGTCCCGCAAGGAGATCGACCTGCCGGCGATCCAGGAGCACTTCGCCGCCCGGACCCGGGCGGTGCTGCTGGCGCCGTACGAGCGCCTGATCGACACCGGGGAGCCGATCCGGTACGGCGGACTCTCCTCGGCCACCCGGGACGCCTGGCTGAAGATCGCGGCGGCGGTGGCCGAGGGGCTCTGAGCGGGCCCGACGGCCGGTCCGGCACCCGGACCGGCCGTCGCCGCGGGTCAGGCGCTGGCGAGGGCGTCCCAGGCGGCCGGGTCGCAGTCGCGCAGGAACTGGGCGCAGCGGGCCGCCTCGTCCGCCTCGCCGATCTCGCCGGCGGCCCGGGAGAGCACGTACAGGCAGCGAAGGAAGCCCCGGTTGGGGGTGTGCGACCAGGGCACCGGGCCGTGTCCCTTCCAGCCGCTGCGGCGCAGCTGGTCCAGGCCCCGGTGGTAGCCGGTGCGGGCGTAGGCGTACGCCGTGATGATCTGGCCGGCCTCGAACGCCCGGGTCGCCAGCGCCGCCCAGGCCGCGCTGTAGGTCGGGAAGCGGGCCGCGACCTCGGCGTACGCCTCGTCGCTGCCGGCCCGCACGGCGGCGGCCAGGGCGGCGTCGGCCTCGTCGTGCGCGGGCAGGAGAGTGGCTGGTGGCTCAGGCAACAGGTTCTGCATCGCCCCATTCAACCCGCTTCGCCCTGCGCCGCGCGAGGGGGGCCGGGCGGCGCGCTGGCTGAACGGTGGAGGTGTTCGTCACGCCTGCGGCCCCCACCCCGGCCCCTGCGGCCCATGCCGGACCGAGATGTTTTCCACTACAACTAATGGTCCGGAGCCTCCCCAGGACCCGGTTACGCAGGAGCCCGGCGGTCTCGACCGCCGGGCTCCTGTCGTTGGGCGCGGTCGGTGGGGCGGGTTTGGGTGGTTGTCGGGGCCGGGCAGGATGGCCTGGTGCCGACCCCACCTCCCGCGGACGTCATCGCGCCGCACGACAGCAGCCACGACGAGATCGAGACCCGCGCCGAGTTCGACCGGCACCGGGCCACCGGCAGCCTGGCCGGCCTGACCGTGCAGGGCCTCCGCCTCGACCTGGACCCCGTCCCCGACCTGACCGGCACCGAGGTCGCCGGCACCCTCTTCGTGGGCTGCCGGTTCGCCTCCCGCGAGGTCGGCGCCGACCTGGTCCGGCGCGGCGCGAACGTGGTGCCCCCGTTCTCGGGGCTGCCGTACCCGACCCAGCCCTCGCACCTCTACACCCCCGACGACCTGGCCGCCGGCTTCGCCGAGGGTGGGTTCGCCGGGATGTACGACACCCGGGTCTACGACCACTTCCGGGCGCACGGCGGGGCGCTGCCGGACGTCCGGGAGGCGCTCGGCCAGCGGCTGCACGACCACGGCGTGGACAACGCCCTGGTCGACGCCACCCGGGCCTGGCTGGCCACGCACGGCCCGCAGTCGGTGGTCGGGGTGATGGGTGGGCACGCCGTGCCGCGCGGCAGCGTGCCGTACCGGATGGCGGCGGTGCTGGGCTGGGAGCTGGCCCGGGCCGACCGGCTGGTGGTGACCGGCGGCGGCCCCGGGGTGATGGAGGCGGCCAACCTCGGCGCGTTCCTCGCGGCCTGGCCGGCGGAGGAGCTGAAGACGGCGATCGACCTGCTCGCCGTGGCGCCCGACTTCACCGACCACGACCGCTACACGGCGGCGGCGCTGACCGTCCGCGAGCGGTACGCGGTCGCGCCGGCCGTCCCGCAGCAGCGGGCGCCGGGCCTGGGCTGGGCCCGCACCGGCGGGCTGGCCATCCCCACCTGGCTGTACGGGCACGAACCGGCGAACCTCTTCGCCGGGAAGATCGCGAAGTACTTCTCCAACGCGATCCGCGAGGACACCATCCTGCGGCTGGCCCGGGGCGGGATCGTCTTCGCGCCCGGCCGGGCCGGCACGGTGCAGGAGGTGTTCCAGGCGGCGACGAAGACCTACTACGGCACCGACGGGGCGAGCGGGGCGTACGTCTTCCTGGACCGGGCGTACTGGACCCGGGAGCTGCCGATCGAGTCGCTGCTGCGGCCGCTCTTCGCGGCGTCCCCGTTCGGCGACCTCTCGACCACCGTGCACCTCACCGACGACGTCCACGAGGCCGTCCGGGTGCTCACCGCGACGGCCTGACACGCCGACGGCCGGCTCCCCGGGCGGGGAGCCGGCCGTCGTGGCGCGCTGTTACTTCATCTTGGTGCCGGTCGAGCGCAGGTGCTCGCAGGCCTCGACGACGCGGGCGGCCATGCCGGCCTCTGCGGCCTTGCCCCAGACCCGCGGGTCGTACATCTTCTTGTTGCCGACCTCGCCGTCGACCTTCAGCACGCCGTCGTAGTTGCGGAACATGTGGTCCGCGACCGGCCGGGTGAAGGTGTACTGGGTGTCGGTGTCGATGTTCATCTTCACCACGCCGTAGTCCAGCGCCTCCCGGATCTCGGAGAGCAGCGAGCCGGAGCCGCCGTGGAAGACCAGGCTGAGCGGCTTCTCCTTGCCGTACTTGGCGCCGACCGCCATCTGGATGTGCTCGAGCACCTCGGGGCGGAGCTTGACGTTGCCCGGCTTGTAGACGCCGTGCACGTTGCCGAAGGTCAGCGCCGCCATGTAGCGGCCCTTCTCGCCGAGGCCGAGCGCCTCGACCATGGCCAGGCCGTCCTCGACGGTGGTGTATAGCTTCTCGTTGATGGCGTTCTCGACGCCGTCCTCCTCGCCGCCGACCACGCCAACCTCGATCTCGAGGACGACCTTGGCCTTGGCGGCCTCGTCGAGCAGGTCGGCGGCGATCTCCATGTTCTCCGCCACCGGCACCGCCGAGCCGTCCCACATGTGCGACTGGAACAGCGGCTCCTCGCCGCGCGTCACCCGCTCCTGGGAGATCTTCATCAGCGGCCGGACGAACTTGTCCAGCTTGTCCTTCGGGCAGTGGTCCGTGTGGAGGGCGATGTTGACCGGGTAGTTCCTGGCCACCTCGCGGGCGTACGCGGCGAACGCCGCCGCGCCGGTGACCATGTCCTTCACGGACGGGCCGGAGAGGTACTCCGCGCCACCGGTGGAAACCTGGATGATGCCGTCGCTCTCCGCGTCGGCGAAGCCCTTCAGCGCCGCGTTCAGGGTCTGCGAGGACGTCACGTTGATCGCGGGGTACGCGTACCGGCCGGCCTTGGCGCGGTCCAGCATCTCCGCGTACGTTTCGGGGGAAGCGATGGGCATGTCTAACGCTCCTTACTTACCGCTCTCGGCCGTGCAGGCCGCTGTCTTCCATGGCTGCGCCGGACCGCGCTGTCCACCGCGGGCAGTATCCCGTAGAAGGTGGCGACGGGCACAACCGACCCGGGACCCGCTCACCGGTTCTCCAGGCGGTCGGGCACGACGACGCTGATCAGCCAGCTCACCACCGCCATCACGATGGCGCCCCAGAAGGCCGCCCAGAAGCCGTCCACGTGGAACGGCAGGTGCAGCCCCCGGGCGATCCAGTCGGTGAGCAGGAACAGCAGCGCGTTGACCACGAGCGCGAACAGACCGAGGGTGAGCAGGTAGAACACGCAGCCGAACACCTTGATGACCGGCTTGAGCACCGCGTTGACCACGCCGAAGATGAGCGCCACCACGATCAGGGTGAGCGCGGTGTTGGCGCCGTTGCGGCCGTTCACCTCGACCCCGGGCACGATGAGCGTGGTGACCCACAGCGCGATCGCGGTGATCACCAGCCGGATCAGGAAGCCCACGTCCCCCATCCTGGCACCGGGGTCCCAGTACGGAGGGACAATCCGCCGACTCCGGTTCCGCTCGGCTCCGAGCAGGCTGCGCGCGCAGCCCGTACGGTGTGTGGGTAGCTGTCCGCACCGAGATCCAGGGAGGGACGATGGGTCAGCCCGACGAGGACTTCGCCCCGAGCGACCACCTCGCTCCGGAGGAACGGGATCTGGAGGCGGAACCGGCCGACGCCGTCGAGCAGGCGACCTCCACCGACCCGAGCGACGCCGAGACCGAGCCGCACCGCGGCCTGGAAGTCGCCGACTGGGACGCGATGGAGCAGGCCCGGGTGGTCGCCGGCGACGAGGACGACTACCGCTGACCCTCACCCCAGGCCGGTCACCCGGTCCGGGTGGGCCGCCGTCCACTCACCGAGCCGGTCGTCCCGCAGCGCGGTCAGGAACCCCGGGCTCAGCGTGGGGTCGAGCCGGAACCGGTAGCTGGGTTTTTCGACGTACTTGACCGGCAGGACCACGGCGACCGGAGGAGCGCCGGTCCCCTGCGCGGCCACCGCAAGCAGCGCCGGCAGCGACGTCTCGCCCGTCTCGGTCACCAGGCCGGTGCCGAGCTGGTTGAGCAGCCTGGAGAGCAGCACCGGGTTCGTCAGCACACCCCGCTCGTCGACCCGGCGGAGCAGCCCGGCCGCGTACCGCTGCGCGTTGCGGTCGCGATCCAGGGAGCCGTCGGGCAGCCCGTAGCGCTGGCGGAGCAGGTCCACCGAGGCGGCGCCGTCGAGCTGTTGGCAACCGGCGGGGAACACCCGACGGGTGTGCGCGGAGCGGACCTCGGCCGGCAGGCAGACCGGTACGCCGCCGACCGCGTCGGCCAGGTTGCGCAGCAACGGGTACGTCAGCACGGCACCCGCGTCGATCCGTACGCCGGTGGTGTCGGTGACCACCCGCCGGATCAGCGCGTAGCCGCGGGTCAGGTCCGGACGCGGCGTGCCGGCGCCGAAGGAAAGGGCCGCGTTGAGCTTGTCCTTGCCGTGGCCGGGGATCGACACCTCCAGGTCGCGCGGGAGCGAGACCAGGTAGAGCCGGCTGCGGTCCGCCGGGACGTGCACGAGCAGCACCGAGTCGGCGAGCCGGTAGGGCCGGTCCGCCGGCCCGTCCGCCCCGACCAGCAACACGTTCAGCGCCCCGCTGGGCGTCGCCGGGGCGGACTCATCCAGCAGCGGCACGGTCACGGTCCGGTCCGGGGTGAACGCCGGCACGCCGACCACGGCGGCCACGACCAGCGCCAACGCCGTACCGCCGAGCCGGAGCCGGAACCGGCGGCGCCGCCGGCGGACCACGGTCCGCTCGATGGCGGAGCGGACCGGCCCGGTGGGCGGGGTCAGGGTCTCGTGTCGCGCGAAGGCGGCCCGCAGGTCGTCCTCGATCATCAGCAGGCCTCCACGTACTCGGCTCGGAGGGTGGCCAGCGCCCGGGAGATGCAGGAGCGGACGGTGCCGACGGCGCAGCCGAGGATCTCGGCGATCTCGGCGTCCGGCAGGTCCTCGTAATAGCGCAGCACCAGCGTGGCTCGCTGCCGGCGGGGCAGCCGGGACAGCCAGGACCAGAGCTGGTCCCGGTCCACCGCGGACTGCGCGTGGTCGGTCGGTGCGGGCACCGCCTCGTCCGGCTCGCCGCGCAGCAGGACCCGGCGCGCCCACGACCCACGCCGCCAGTCGATGTACTGGTTGGTGAGCATCCGGCGGACGTACCGCTCCGGGGAGTCGGTCCGCGCCACCCGCCGCCAGTTCAGCTGGACCCGGACCATGGTGTCCTGCACCAGGTCCTGGGCCTGGTGCGGATCTCCGGTCAGCATGACCGCGTACCGCAGCAGGGCGCCCAGCCGAGAGTCGGCGAACTCCTCGTACGTCACTGCACCTCCCGGTGTCCCGCCCTTGATGACGGGCCCGGACGGGCGGAACGTTGCAGTCGATCCGGCCGATCGGCGTCCCGCCACGTCCCGTGACCGTCGCAAATACGACGCGTGCCCGTCCGCCGGCCGATGCGCCGGTCCTGATCAGCCGTTCGGCTCATTCGCCTGCTCAGGAGGCCCTCGGGGCACCGGGGCGACTTAAGGAGTCTTTAAGATCCGCAGGCTCCACCTGGACACCCCCACGGGAGGAACCCCCCAATGTTCAAGCACTCGACCCGGCGCTGGCTCGCCGGGCTCGGCGTCGCAGGCGCGTTCGTCGCCGCCTCCGCCACCCCCGCCTTCGCCGCGGACCCCACCATCGCCGACGCGCAGGGGGCCGAGGGCTTCTCGCTGTACGCGAACGACGTCATCGTCGCTCCGGACGGCCCCGAAAAGTGGATCTCGCTCTACTCCCTGGTGGACGAGCCGTTCACCGACTACACCGTCAAGGTGGACCGCAGTGCCGTCGACGGCTTCGCGGAGGTGCAGACGCCGGACTCCTGCGCCGGGACCGGGGCCGTCCTGACCTGCACGGTGAAGAACGACGCGGAGCCGGACCTGGACCTGCTCTCCCTCGCGGTGCTGCCGCGTGACGGGGCCAAGGCCGGGCAGGAGGGCCAACTCGCATTCACCGTCACCACCCCGGACGCCGGAACCGCCACCTACCGCTCCACGGTGACGGTGGGTGAGGGCGTCGACCTGACGTCCGAGCCCTTCGTCAACCTGGCCGGCACCCCGGGCAGCACCGTGCCGGCGCCGTTGTCCGTGGGCAACCAGGGCAAGACCGACGCCGAGGACGCGGTGCTGTTCTTCTTCGGCTCCTACGCTCTCGCACCGGCCAAGCGGTACGAGAACTGCGAGTACTTCGAGGACAACTTCGGCGAGTACGCGTACGCCTGCACCCTCGACGCCACGGTGGCGGCGGGTGGTAGCGCGAAGCTCGACGACTCCTTCGGCTTCGCCGTCCCCAGTGACGCCTGGGCGCCGAACACCGACTACGGCTTCGCCATCTGGATGACGCCCGCGGACTGGCAGGCGTTCCGGTCGCAGGTGCCCGACTTCGGCAAGAGCGCGAAGGGCGACGAGGGGGTTCTGAAACTCACCCCCACCGCTCCCTCCCGGACCCTGGCCCGCGCGATGCAGCAGACGGACGTCGACCCGACCAACAACGAGACCATGATCCAGCTGGCGGTCAAGGGCAACCAGAAGGCCGATGTCGCGGCCAACGGCGCCACCCTGGACGCCCAGGTCGGCGCCACCGTCCCGGTCACGGTCGGCTTCACCAACAACGGCCCGGCGGCGATCAACGCTGGCGGCGAGGACGGCATCTACACCCTGGCGCTGGTCACCCTGCCCAAGGGCACCACCGCCGTGAAGGCGCCGGAGCAGTGCGCCGACGCCGAGGGCGAGTTCGGCCCGGACTCCGGCAAGGCGGGCGCGGCCGTCTACGCGTGCTTCGTGCCGGACGTGGTGGGCAGCGGCAAGAAGGTCGAGTTCCCGTTCTCGCTCCGCGTCGACCAGCCCGGCACCCTCGCCGGCAAGGTCGAGCTGTTCCACGGTGGCCCGGACGAGACCACCCGCAAGGACCTGAACCCCGCCAACGACACCGCGAAGATCGTGGTGAAGGCCACGGGCGACGGTGGCCAGGGTGGCGGCGACGGCGGCACGCTGCCGATCACCGGTTCCTCCACCGGCCTGATCGCCGGCATCGGCGCACTGCTGCTGGCGGCCGGCGCGGGCGGCTACGTGGTGGCCCGCCGCCGCAAGACCCGCTTCGTCGCCTGACGGATCCCGCACCACCCAGCGACACCCGGTGCCCCGCCGACCACCACGGTCGGCGGGGCATCGCCGTATCCACCGCGACCGAAAACGGGACGACGCAAGATCGATCGTGCTGACACCATCGACGGCGTGCTGCTCACCCTGACGACCACCCACCGGCCGGCGACCGACCTCGGTCACCTGCTGGTCAAGCATCCGGACCGCGTGCAGAGCTTCGACCTGCCGGCCGGCACCGCGCACGTGCTCTACCCGGAGGCGGACGAGCAGCGCTGTACGGCCGCGCTGCTGGTCGAGGTCGACCCGCTCCGGCTGGGCGGCGGTCGCGGTCGCGGGAAGGCGAAGGCGGCCACCCCGGAGACCTTCACCCTCGGCCAGTACGTCAACGACCGCCCGTACGCCGCGTCCAGCCTGCTCTCTTCGGCGCTGGCGAAGGTGTTCCGGTCGGCGCTGCGCGGCGAGTCCCGGGACCGGCCGGAGCTGGCCGCCACTCCGATCCCGCTGGAGGTCCGGGTGCCGGTGCTGCGCTGCCGGGGCGGCGCGGAGCTGGCCGTGCGGGTCTTCGCCCCGCTGGGCTGGACGGTGACCGCAGACCCGATCCCGCTCGACGGCACGCACCCGGAGTGGGGCGACAGTCGCTACGTCGCGCTGACCCTCACCGGCACGTTCCGGGTGGCCGACGCGCTCAACCACCTGTACGTCCTGCTGCCCGTGCTGGACGACGCCAAGCACTACTGGGTGGCGCCGGACGAGGTGGACAAGCTGCTCCGGGCCGGCACCGGCTGGCTGGCCGACCACCCGGAGCGGGCCCTGATCACCCGCCGCTACCTGGCGCACCGCCGGGCGTTGGCCGGCCACGCCCTGGCCCGCCTGGCCGAGCTGCGCCTCGCCGACGACCCGCCCGCCGACGACAGCGTGGCGGACGAGCAGAAGACCGACGCACCCCAGCGGGCGTCGCTGGCCGTACGGCGACGCGAGGCGGTGCTGGCCCCGCTGCGGGCCAGCGGCGCGACCCGGGTGCTGGACCTGGGCTGCGGCGGTGGCGCGCTGCTCACCGCGCTGGCCGCCGACCGGCGGTTCACCGAGGTGGTCGGCACCGACGTGTCCAGCCATGCGCTGACTCTGGCCGCCCGCCGGCTCCGGCTGGACCGGCTGCCGGAGCGGCAGCGCGACCGGATCCGGCTGTGGCAGTCGGCGCTGACCTACCGGGACGACCGGCTGCGCGGGTACGACGCGGCGGTGCTGATGGAGGTGATCGAGCACGTCGACCCGCCCCGGCTGCCGGCGCTGGAGGACGCCGTGTTCGAGCACGCCCGGCCGGGCACGGTGGTGGTGACCACCCCGAACGCCGAGTACAACGTCCGCTACGAGGGGCTCGAGGCGGGCCAGTTCCGGCACGCCGACCACCGTTTCGAGTGGACCCGGTCCGAGTTCGCGTCCTGGGTCGAGCGGGTGGCCGCGGCGTACGGCTACGCCGCCACGATCAGCGGGATCGGCGACGACGATCCCGAGGTGGGCGCACCGACCCAGCTGGCCGTGCTGACCCGGCAGGAGGAGAGCCGATGACCACCCTCGACATCCCCGAGCTCGCCCTGGTGGCGCTGGTCGGCGTCTCCGGCTCGGGCAAGTCCACCTTCGCCCGCCGGCACTTCCTGTCCAGCCAGGTGCTCTCCTCGGACATGTTCCGGGCGATGGTGGCCGACGACGAGAACGACCAGTCCGCCTCCGCGGACGCGTTCGAGGCGCTGCACCACGTCGCGGGCACCCGGCTGCGCCGGGGCCGGCTCACCGTGGTGGACGCGACCAACCTCCAGCCGCACGCCCGTACCGCGCTGGTCCGGGTGGCCCGGGAGCACGACGTGCTGCCGGTGGCGATCGTGCTGGACGTGCCGGAGGCGCTGGCCTGGGAGCGGACCGGGGCCCGGGCCGACCGGACCTTCGGCCGGCAGGTGCTGGTCCGGATGCAGCGCGACCTGCGCCGAACGTACGGGCAGCTGGCCCGGGAGGGCTTCCGCAAGGTGCACGTGCTGCGCGGCGTCGAGGAGATCGACGCCGCCGAGATCCGCTACGAGCGGCTCTTCAACGACCGTCGGGAGCTGACCGGGCCGTTCGACATCGTCGGTGACGTGCACGGCTGCCGCGAGGAGCTGGAGGCGTTGCTGCTCCGGCTGGGCTGGGCGCTACGCCGCGACGACGCGGGCCGCCCGGTGGACGCGGTGCACCCGGCTGGTCGTACCGCGGTCTTCGTGGGTGACCTGGTCGACCGCGGCCCGGACTCCCCCGGCGTGCTCCGCCTGGTGATGGGCATGGTGGCGGCCGGCCACGCGATCTGCGTGCCGGGCAACCACGAGCAGAAGCTGCTGCGCAGGCTGCGCGGCCGGGACGTGCGGCTCACCCACGGCCTGGCCGAGACGATGGCCCAGCTGGCGGCGGAGTCGCCGGAGTTCGTGGCCGAGGTCTCCGCCTTCGTCGACGGCCTGGTCAGCCACTTCGTGCTCGACGGTGGCCGGCTGGTGGTCGCGCACGCCGGCCTGAAGGAGGCCTACCAGGGCCGCGCGTCCGGCCGGGTCCGCGCGTTCGCGCTGTTCGGGGAGACCACCGGCGAGACCGACGAGTACGGCCTGCCGGTCCGCTACCCGTGGGCGCGCGACTACCGGGGCTCGGCCATGGTCGTGTACGGGCACACGCCGACGCCGGAGCCGGAGTGGGTGAACAACACCATCTGCATCGACACCGGCTGCGTCTTCGGCGGGCAACTGACCGCGCTGCGCTACCCGGAGAAGGAGCTGGTCGCCGTCCCGGCGGCGAAGGAGTGGTACGCGCCGGTCCGCCCGCTGGTCACCGCCCCGGCCCGGCCGGACACCGTGCTGGACCTGGCCGACGTGACCGGCCGCCGGCACATCCAGCACGGCTACGGAACGCTGACCGTGCCGGCGGAGAACGCCGCCGCCGCGCTGGAGGTGATGAGCCGGTTCGCGGTCGACCCGGGCCGGCTGGTCTGGCTGCCGCCGACCATGGCGCCCTGCTCGACCTCGACCGTAGCGGGGTTCCTGGAGCACCCGGCGCAGGCGTTCGACGACTACCGGGCGGCGGGTGTGGACCGGGTGGTCTGCGAGGAGAAGCACATGGGCTCGCGGGCGGTGGTGCTGGTCGAGCGGGAGCCCGGGCCGGTCGGCGGCGGGGTGGTGCACACCCGCACCGGTCGGCCGTTCTTCGGCGCGCCGCTCGACGACGAGCTGCTGGCCCGGGTCCGGGCCGCGGTCACCGCGGCCGGGCTCTGGGACGAGCTGGGCACCGACCGGCTGCTGCTCGACTGCGAGCTGCTGCCCTGGTCGGCGAAGGCCGGCGCGCTGATCCGCGAGCAGTACGCCAGCGTCGGCGCGGCCGGCCGGGCGGCGCTGCCCGCAGTGCTCGCCACGCTGGATGCCGCCGCAGGGCGGGGGCTGCCGGTGGACGCGCTGCGGGACCGGATGGCCGGCCGCCGGGCGGAGGTCGAGGACTACTCGGCCGCCTACCGGGCGTACGTCGCGCCGACCGACGGGCTGCGCGGGGTGACCCTGGCGCCGTTCGCGGTGCTGGCCGGCGCCGGGGTGAGCTTCGTCGACCGGGACCACGGCTGGCACCTCGCGCTCGCCGACCGGCTCCACGCGGCCGACCCGGAGTTCTTCACCCCCACTCGGCGGCAGGTGGTCGACCTGGCCGACGCCGCGGCGGTCGACGCGGCCACCGAGTGGTGGCTGGCGCTCACCGCGGCGGGTGGCGAGGGCATGGTGGTGAAGCCGTACGCCGGGCTGGCCGCCCGCTCGGAGCGCGGTTCGCTGCTCCAGCCGGGGATCAAGTGCCGGGGTCGGGAGTACCTGCGGATCATCTACGGTCCCGGCTACACCGAACCCGCCCAGCTGGCGGCGCTGCGCCGCCGGTCGCTGGGGCGCAAGCGGGGCCTGGCGCTGCGCGAGCACGCCCTCGGCCTGGCCGCCCTGGACGCGTTCGCCGAGAACGCCCCGCTCTGGCGTCGCCACGAGCTGGTCTTCGCCATCCTCGCCTGCGAATCCGAACCGGTGGACCCCCGCCTCTGACCCTCGCACTTTCACGGAAAGAGTGGCTGTTCCGCGCTCCATGGCCACTCTTTCCGTGAGAGTGCGCCCGGTGTGCCGCGTGCGGTGAGGCGGAGAGGGCGGTGCGGGGTGGAGGGGGCGGCGGGGTTCGGTAGCCTGTGTGGCCGTGGACACAGGTGAGAAGACCCGGGTGGTCGCCGAGACGATCGCCCTGAACCCGCTCGACCCCAAGGAGCTGTTGCAGACCTTCGGGCTGATCGGCGTCTGGGTGATCCTTTTCGCCGAGACCGGCCTGCTCGTCGGCTTCTTCTTCCCCGGCGACTCGCTGCTGTTCCTGGCCGGCGTCGCGGCCTCGCCGGTCGCGGACGCGATCTTCGGCAACGGCACCCGGCTCTCCCTGGCCGGCCTGCTGATCGGCGGTCCGATCTGCGCGATCGTCGGGGCCCAGCTCGGGCACTGGCTCGGCGCCAAGTACGGCCGGCGGATGTTCGAGCGCCCCAACTCCCGCCTCTTCAAGCGGGAGTACGTGGAGAAGGCGGAGTACTACTTCCAGAAGTTCGGCCCGGCGAAGGCCGTGGTGCTGGCCCGGTTCATCCCGATCGTGCGCACCTTCCTCAACCCGGTGGCCGGCGTACTGGGCATGCCGGCCCGGCAGTTCCTGATCTGGAACATCGTCGGCGCGATCCTCTGGGTGGACGGCATCCTGCTGATCGGCTACCTGCTCGCCGACCAGATCTACAGCGCAATCGGCGACAAGATCGACCGGTACATCCTGCCGGTGGTCGTGCTGATCGTCCTGGTCTCGGTGCTGCCGATCTTCTTCGAGTTCCTCCGGGACCGGCGGGCCCGCAAGCGCGGCGAGGCCGTCGCGGTGGTGGCCGCCGCCAGCGCGGCCGGCGCGGTGGAGGCGGTCCGGGACGCCATCGACCACCACCACCAGGACCAGCCGCAGCAGCAGCCCTACCAGCAGCAGTTCCCGCCCCGGACGTACGGCGGCCAGCAGGGGCCCGGGCAGCAGCCGCCGCAGGACGGCGGGCGGTACCCGGAGCACGGTCAGGGCCGCTGACCCGGATCCCGACTAGTGCCGGAGACCCGGCAACGACGAACGGCCGGTCCCGGGCGGGACCGGCCGTTCGTCGATGTGCGCCACCGGGAAACCGGTGGTGGTTGGTTCAGCGAGCTGACTGGTGACGGGCAGGCGTCACCGCCCGATGACGCCACCCCTGGTACGCCACCGGACGTCGCCCCTGGTCGGGACGACGCGCGGAGTCAGCGAGCCTTCTTGGTGGCCCGCTTGCGCGGCGGGGTGAGCAGGTCGGCGATCGTGGCGATCGCCGACGGCACCAGCCGGTAGTACGCCCAGACACCGCGCTTCTCCCGCTCCAGCAAGCCGGCCTCGGTGAGGATACGCAGGTGGTGGCTGACCGTCGGCTGGGAGAGGCCGAGCGGCGCGGTCAGGTCGCACACGCACGCTTCGCCCTCGGGGGCCGACTGGATCAGGCTGAGCAGCCGCAGCCGCGCGGGGTCTGCAAGGGCCTTGAGGACCCCCGCCAGCCGCTCGGCATCGGCACGTTCGATCGGCTCGCCGGCAAGCGGCGAGATCTGAGGCATAGTCATTTCAGCCAACGCAGTTCCCACGATTTCTATCCTTCCACCAGCAGCATCGATCCGCCTGCATATCAGCAGATCCGAATCGGCAAATTTTTACGCCACAAGGCCGAGGTCAGCCAACGTATAGGCCGCCCGATACGGCAGTCCGGCGGCTCGCACCGCGTCGCCGGCACCTCGATCAACAATAACCGCCACACCCACGATCTCCGCCCCGGCCTCACGCAACGCCTCGACCGCGGTGAGTACGCTACCGCCCGTCGTCGAGGTGTCCTCCACCGCCAGTACCCGCCGCCCGGCCACCTCAGGCCCTTCGATCCGCCGCTGCAGACCGTGCGCCTTGCCGGCCTTGCGGACCACGAAGGCGTCCAGCGGTCGGTCGGTCTCCGCTGCGGCGTGCAGCATCGACATCGCGATCGGGTCGGCGCCCAGGGTCAGCCCACCGACGGCGTCGTACTCCCAGTCGGCGGTCAGCTCGCGCATCACCCGACCGACCAGCGGCGCGGCCCGGTGATGGAGCGTGACGCGACGCAGATCGACGTACCAGTCCGCTTCGCGGCCGGAGGAGAGCACCACCCGTCCATGGACCACAGCCAGGTCAGTGATGAATTTACGCAGGTCGTCGTGGTCCCCCATGGCGATAGAGGGTACTGCGCGAGTCTGTGTGCCGTGTCTGGGGTTCGCCCGGGTCAGCCTCGCGGGCGACCGATGGGTGGCGATGGACGGCTACGCTGCGCGATCATCCCGTCCGGTCGACCGCCGACGGCATCCCGTCCTCGGACCGGCGGGCGGCAACGCCGGCTCAGCCGTCGGCCGGATCGACCCGCCCGCGCCGATCCCGGTACACCGCCCGCACCAGCCGACGCGGCGCGTACCGCAGGCCGGCGACGGCCAGCTTGTACCTCCAGTCAGGAACGCTGACCGGCTTGCCTTTCCACAGGTCACGCAGGGCTTCGTCGACCACGTCGTCGGCCCGCAGCCACATCCACCCCGGCGTGCCGGAGATGTCGATGCCGTTGCGCTCGTGGTAGCCGGTGCGGGTGTAGCCGGGGCAGAGCGCCATCACCCGTACGCCGAACGGACGCGCCGACTGGTCGACGGACTCGCTGAAGCTGGTCACCCACGCCTTGCTGGCCGGGTACGTCGAACCCGGCATGACCGGCGCGAAACCGGAGACGGAAGAGACATTTATCACTGCCCCCGCCCGTCGATCCGTCATCGGGCCGAGGGCGGCGAGGGTCAGCCGCATCACCGCGTGCACGTTGAGCCGCAGCAGCCGGGCCTCGTCGGCGGCGGTGGACCGGAGGAACGGCCGGTTGAGGCTGATCCCGGCGTTGTTGATCAGCAGGTCGACCGGAGCGCCATCGGCGAGCCGCCGCTCCACCACCGCGCAACCGTCGTCGGTGGACAGGTCGGCGGAGAGGGTCTCGACCTGGTGGCCGTACCGCCCGGTCAGGTCGGCGGCCACCTCGGCCAGCCGGGTCGCGCCCCGGGCCACCAGCACCAGGTGCCAGCCGTCGGCGGCGAGCCGGCGGGCGAACGCCTCGCCGATGCCGGCGGTGGCGCCGGTGATCAGCGCCCGTCGCTCGGTGGCCGGATGGTCGGATGTCACGGGCGGTCCTCAATGGGCGGCAGCGGGGACTGCGGTGGCGGATACGGGTGGTACGGGGCCGGACCCTGCGGAGCCGTGCCGTAGGGCGGCGGAGCCGGCGGCACCGGCCCGGGCCCGGCCGGACCCGGGCTGCGCGGGCGGAACCAGGCGTTCGCCGCCGGCAGGACCAACAGCAGGGCGACCACAAGGTAACCGAGCGCCTGGCCCACCGAAAGCCCCCCGTTCACCGGGAGCCACCAGGACGGGTAGGCGTCACCGAGCAGACCCGTCAACTGTTCGGCGGTCCCGTCGTCGGTCCGCAACGGGCTGGTCCGCTGGACCACCAGCGTGGCCAGACCGCAGCACCCGCAGAGCAGTCCCAGCCCGCAGACCACCCACGTCGCCACCCGGGCGCCCGCGCGACGGGCCAGCAACCCGGCGGCTAGGCCGACGAGCAGCACACCGACCAGGACGGTCAGCACCGCCGAGACGATCGTGACCGCGCGGACGAGGAGGACCACGCCGTCGACGTCGTCCGGGCCCGCGGTCGTACCGGCGGCGGCCGCGCGGAACCGGTCCACCGTGCCGCCGAGGGCGAGCAGGGCCGCGACGGCGTACGCCCCGGCGCAAAGGGCCATCAGCGCCAGCACCGCCGCCGCCAGCGTGACGGCGACCGGCCGACGCGCCGGCACCTGATCCGGGTACGACACGACAATTCCCTCCGGTAGGCGTCGGGTTGCAACCTACTCGGAGGGAATCGTCGGCGTCGCTCTTACTCGCCCGTCAGCTGCCCGACGGCCGGTGCGGATCCTCCGGCGGGGTGGCCCGACCCGGCCGGTCCGGGTCCTCGGCCGGCTGGTCCGTCCGGTCGGCGCCCGACGCGCCGGTAGGCGGCGGGGCCGACGGCGACTGCCACGGCGAGGTGGCCGGCGGCTGGTCCGGCGCACCGGGAGCGGCCGGCGTGTCGGGCGGGGTCGGCTGGCCCGGGGCCGAGGGCTGGCCCGGCTGCGGGTAGCCGGGAGCGGACGGATACCCGGGCGCCGGCGGGTAGCCCGGCGCGGACGGGTAGCCGGCCTGCGGCTGACCCGGCTGCGGATAACCGGGCTGCGGATAACCCGGCTGCGGATAACCGGGCTGCGGGTAACCCGGCTGCGGGTAGCCCGGGTAGGCGGCGCCCGGGGCGGGCGGCTCCCAGGCCGGCGGCGGCTTGCGGAAGAACTCGTTGGCCTTCGGCAGCGCCAGCAGGATCAGCGCGGTGAGCAGGGCCAGCAGGCTGAGCAGGCCGATCAGTGTGTTGACCGGGGTGAACCAGGACGGAAGGGCCTCGTTCAGCCGGCGCTGGATCTCCTCTCCGCTCGGCATGTCGCCCGTCGATCCGCCCCCGCCGGTGAAACCGCCGGTCGCGTTGCTGATCAGGCCGCCGCCCGTGCAGCAGAGCAGGATGCCGCCGAGCACCCAGGTGGTGATCCGGGATCCGTTCTTGCCCCGGTTGTTGAGCAGGGCCAGCACGACCAGCCCCACCGCGAGCAGCAGCGTGAAGATGCCCGCTCCGACGGTGAAGGCTATGGCGAAGTCGGCGATGTTCTGCGCGCCGTTCGCCGAGGTGCCGCGGTAGGCGTCGTCCAGCACATCGCGGATGGTGCCGATGGCGGAGAGCGAGATGATCAGGCTGATCACCTGAAGGACGGCGAACAGAATCAACAGGTAGCTGGAAATCGTCACCACGGCCGGCCGGGAACGGGCCGGTGTGTGTTGGGAATCGACCATGATTCTCCTTCCCCTAGATCGCGTCCCACCGTATCGACTCCGACCCAATCGGGCGCGCCACGCGGTCGGCGAACCGGCCGATACCGCCCCGGTGTGCGGATCGGCGGGCGGCAGCTGCGGAAACCGCACTAGTAGCCGCGCCACTCCGTCCGGGCGTACTCCAGCACCCTGGGCTGCAACAACGTGGAGGCGGGCAGGTCGAGGCGACGCCGGTCGGCCGGGAAGGCGGACGCCGCGCGGAGCACCGCCGGGTCGAGGAAGCGCAGCGGCGGGGCGTCGCCGGGCAGCTCCAGCGCCGGCCGGGTGGACCCCGGCGCGGCGAGCAGGAAGCCCCAGTCACCGAACGACGGCACGTCCACGTGGTACGGCACCGTGGCGAAGCCCGCCGCACGGACCGATGCCTCGATCGACCAGTACGACCGGGGCGCGAAGTAGGGCGACCCGGACTGCACCACCAGCCGCCCTCCCTCGGCGAGCACCGCGCGGATCAGCGCGTAGAACTCGACGGTGTAGAGCTTCGCGGTGGCCGTCTCGTCCGGGTCGGGCAGGTCGGCCACCACCACGTCGAAGCGTTCCGTGGCGGTACGCAGCCAGCCGAACGCGTCGAGGTTGAGCACCCGTACCCGGGGGTCGGCGAAGGAGTTCCGGTTGAGGTCGCGCAGCTGCGGTTCGGTACGGGCCAGCCGCACCACCGCCGGGTCGAGGTCGACCACGGTCACCCGGCGCACGTCGGGGTAGCGCAGGATCTCCCGGACCGCGAGCCCGTCCCCGGCGCCGAGCACCAGCACCTCGCCGCGCGGCCCGTTCAGCGCCGGGTGCACCAGCGCCTCGTGGTAGCGGTACTCGTCGACCGAGCTGAACTGGAGGTCGCCGTTGAGGAAGAGCCGCAGGTCGGTGTCGGCGTGCCCGACCTCCCGCACCGACCGGGTCAGCACGATCTCCTGGTAGCGGCTGCGTTCGGCGTGCACCACCGGGTCCCGGTAGAGATGCTGCCGGGCGGTCAGCTCGAAGTCGGCGGCGGTGATCCAGGCGTACCCCAGGCAGAGGGCGACCACCACGGACCCGGCGCCGAGCGCGACCCGCGCCCGGCGGCTCAGCTCCGCGCGGAACACCGTGCAGACCAGCGCCAGGCCGGCCACCGCGTTCACCGCGCCGACCACCAGCGCGCCCTTGAGCAGGCCGAAGACCGGGATCAGCAGGAACGGGAAGGCCAGCCCGCCGAGCAGCGCGCCGACGTAGTCGGCGGCGAAGAGGTCGGCCACCGCACTGCCCGCGGACTGCTCACGGATGCGTTGCAGCATCACCATCAGCAGCGGGATCTCCGCGCCGATCAGCAGGCCGAGCACGAAGGCGGTGCCGACCAGCGCCGGGCCGTAGAGGTCCAGCCAGGCGAAGGCGGCGTAGAGGCCGAGCACGGAGAGCCCGCCGAGCAGCGCCAGGGTCAGCTCGACCACGGCGAACGCGGCGGCCGCCCGGGACTGCAACGGCTTCGCGGCGAGCGCGCCGATTCCCATCGCGAAGACCATCACGCCGAGCACGATCGAGGCCTGCCCGACCGCGTCGCCGATCAGGTAGCTGCCGAGCGCGACCAGGGCCAGCTCGTACACCAGGCCGCAGGCCGCGCAGACGAAGACCGCGACCAGGACTGCCGCGCGGGCCGCCCGCCAGTGCGGCCGCGCCGCCGGTCCGGCGGCGACCGGCGGCGCCGGCGCGTCGGTGGTCACGCCTGCTCCGGGGTACGCGCCGAGGCCTCCGCCCCGGGGCGCTGCGCGGGCCCGGCCGGCCGCAGCTGCCGACGGCGCTGCACCACTCCGACGGTGACCAGCAGGGCGCAGAGCAGCAGCAGGCCGGCGGCGGCGAACAGGTAACCCCAGCGGTCCCGCCAGAGGTCGCTGCCCGCGTCCGGCAGCGGGGACGGGCTCACCGCCGCGGCGGTGGGGGTGGGCGCCGGTTCGGCCAGCCCCGCCTCGACGGCCAGCAGCGGCAGCATGACGGCCGCGCGGGTAACGGCCCAGCCAGGGTCGTCGACGAAGGCGTCTTCGGGCAGCCCGAACCGCTTCAGGCCGTCCTCGATGGCGTGGAGGTCGCTGCCGGAGATGTCGTCGGAGCCGGTGATCCGAACGTACGCGGAGTCCTCGCTCTCGCTGTTCTCCGAGGTGTAGGTGACGGCAGCGACCACCTGCACCCAGCGCGGGCAGCCCGGGGCGTCCTCGACCGACACCCCGTCGCCGAGGTTGGAGCCGACGCTCACCACGTCGAGGCCGTCGTCCAGCCGCCAGCCATAGCAGATGCCCTGGCTGGCCTCGGCCCGCTCGAGGATCGGCACGGTGTCGGTGCGCTCCTCGACCGCCGGTGCCGGCACGTCCGTGCTCTCCGAACCGTTGAGCAGTCCGGCCACCACGCAGCCCACGACGACCAGACCGATGCTGAGCCAGGTGACCCAGGCGACGACCTTCGAGGACTTCTTCCGCCCACCCTTGCCCGGCGGTCGCTTCGCGGTGGCCATCAGCTGATCGCGGCCGCGATGATCGCGCCGGTGGCGAGGTGGACCACCGCCGACACCCAGACCGCCGGCTGCGGCTCCGGGTCGACCAGCAGCTCACCCAGCTGGCCCGGGGTGACCGCGTCGAGCAGCAGGAACGCCCCGGCCATGATGAGCAGCCCGAGCAGTCCGTACGCGGCCGACCCGACCAGGCCGAGCACCACGTCGTCGTCGCTGGCCGCGATGGCAGCGACCACGATCACGCCGACCCCGGCCAGGTTCGAGGCGAGCAGCAGCGCGGCGTTGCGGTTGCGCTCGGTCCAGATCAGCTGGTTGAGCCGGCCGGGCGTGGCCACGTCGACCAGCACGAAGCCGACGGCCATCAGGACGACGCCGACCACGCCGTAGGCGAGCGTGACCAGCAGATCGGTGACCAGGGTCTGCACAGGGAGCTCCAGGGGTTCGGTCGGTCGGTCGGGAGGGACTGGTCGCTACTTGCCGGAGCCGGGGCCGCCGCCCCGCACGGTGCTGCCCCGCCCCCAGCCCCAGTGGCTGCCCACCGTGGAGTGGTAGCGCGGGTAGGCGGTGCGCAGCCGTTCCAGCAGGATCACCGAGCCGGTGGCGATCGGCAGGATCACCACCGAGTCGTCGTCGTAGCGCAGGTAGGCGCCGCTGCCGTCGACGTACTGGTCGGCCGGCTTCCAGGCACCGGCGACGTCCTGCGCCACCTGGCTGGGCGTCTTGGTCGAGGTGTATGCGACCGCGTCCCCGCCGATGTCCCGGCTCGTCGCGCGGGTGTACCGGTCCTGCACGTAGCCCCGCGGCGAGAAGTTGCCGTAGAAGAGGGCGAAAACGGCGACCAGGGCGCCGACGACCGCGAAGCCCACCCCCACCACGAACCAGCGCCGGTACGTCATCGCAGTGCCACCACCGTTTCAGTCAGGACCAGCTCATTGGTCTGGGGATACGCGTGCCAGGTGCGCCAGGCCACCGAGCCGTCCGGCGGGTCGGCGCACACGGCGAGCGCGGTGACCGCGTCCGGATCGCCGGGGAAGACCCCGACCAGCGCGTACGGGTCGTCGGCCAGCTCGGCGCGGAGCCCGGCGACCCGGCTGCGCAGCTCACCGGCGGGCGGCCGGAGCACGGTGGCGGTGAACCGGTAGCCACCGGCCTCGTCGCGCAACGTGCCGGGCAGGTGCGGCGGGCCGCCGGGCAGGCAGGCGACGGTCTCGGTGAGCGTGCTTCCTCCCGCCGGCTGCAGGACGACCTGGTGGGAGGCGCCCAGCAGGCGTAGCCGCAGCCGGACGCCGCCGGGCAGGTCGAGGTCGCGGACGTGCAGCGCCGGGCGTTCCGGCCCGCCGAGCGCCAGGCTGAGGTCGGCGGCGCTGGTGTCGACGTACGGGGTGTGCAGGCTGACCAGCACGCTCAGTCCACCGTCCCGGCACCGGCCTGCGGGTAGACCATCACCTCGGAGCGGTGCAGCCGCTCGCCCCGGGCCACCTCCCAGCCGGCCTCCCCGTACGCCTCGAAGGCGAGCCGGGCGCCGTCCGGCGCGCGGTAGTCGTGGTAGCGGACGGTGCCGCTCGGGTCCAGGCCGGTGGTGCCGGTGGCCGAGTAGCGGGCCTGGCCGGACTCCTCCCAGGAGTAGCTGCGCCCGGCGAAGTCGAGGGTCGGCGCGCCCGGGGTGAGGGGGGTGCCCGGCTCGGCGGCCCAGAGCACCAGATCCAGGTCCGGGTCCTCCTCGACGGAGAGCCAGCGCTTCACCCCGCCGGAATCGTCCAACAGGTGCTCCGCCCAGCTCCACGCCCCCTCGACCAGGTGCACCGAGCCGCGCACCGCGTACGACACCTGGCGGATCTCCACGATGTCGCCGGGCTTCAGGTTCCGCGGATCCCCCCGCAGGGCGTCGGAATCGGTGTCCCGGAACGGGTCGCCGGGCGCCGCCGGCCGGGGAGGCTTCTTCTCGCGCCGCAGGGCGATCACGGCGATCACCACCCCGGCGACGCCGACCAGACATCCCACCGCCGTCACCAGGTACGCCACCGACCCGTTCACCGCGACCGCCTCCCACCTGCGTTGGCGCGAACGGTAACAACCCTGCGCACCTGGAGAAACGGGTCCATAGTTGAGTTACCGGTCAGCTACCGAACGTCCCCTCCGGACGCCGTCGGGTCGCTGTCGGGCGGGGCGGTCGGGTCCCCGGCGGGAGGCGTCGCGGCGGCTGCCGGCGGAGCCGGGGCGGGCTGCGGCGGGATGCCGTGCGCACTCGGGTCCGGACAGATCATGTAGCCGGGCGGCAGCAGGAAGGCGGCCGGCACCGGGTACGCCACGGGCGGCCGGTGGGGCGCGCCGGGCGGCCGCCCGGACGCGGGTACGAACCAGCGGTGGGACGTGGGCAGCGCCAGCAGCACCACCGCGGCGAGGGTGAGGCCGAAGACCAGCAGCGCGGCCAAGCCGCCGACGGCGAAGAAGACGTCCTCCGCCGGATCGGGCCCGGTGCCGTAGAGGGTCTGCAGGAACTTCGACTCGTCCGGGGTGAACTCGGCGGGGATCTCGGAGTCCCAGTCCTCCGTCGGGCCGCCGCCCATGGCGAAGGCGAACGGAAGCAGCATTCCCGCGAAGCAGCCCTGACCGAAGACGCACAGCAACTGAAGCCCGCCGGTCACGAAGACCATGACCCGGGCGACGGCGCTGCCCCGTCGTACGCCCCACGCGGCGAACCCGAGCAGGGCCGCGAGCAGCAGCACTGGCACCCCGACCACGCAGGACATCACGACGTTGCCGAAACGCTCGTCCGCCACCTCGGCGGGATCGGCGTCGGGCACCAGCCGCGCGGCCCGGTCGATCTCGCCGTCCCACCACATCGCGTGCCACACCAACACGGCGGCCAGGACCAGCAGGAGGGCCACGGCGGCGAGCTGCAACCAGGAGGCGATCGTGACGAGGCGGGGGCGGGGTGGGCGTACCGGCGCGGCGGCAGGCGAGGTCATGCCGGGAAGCTACGGGGTGTCCGCCACTTCCCGCAGTCCCGATTCCGGTGGAGCGGAGGTCACCGCCCGCTGAGCCGCTCGGTGGCGTACTCGCGAAGGATGGCGGTGCCCATCACGCAGCCGGTGAACGTGGTGAACTCACCCTTGTCGTCGCGCAGGGCCGTCCACGCCTCCCGGGCCGCCGCCGGGTCGACCCGCTCCAGCAGCGTCGCCGCGTACGCCCGGCCGGCCGGGGAGCCGCGCCGGAGCAGCCAGTCGACCTTCTTGCGACCGTCCTCCGGACGCTCGGCGAGCACCTGCTCCAGGTGCCGGTACGCCTCGGTCACCGGCAGCACCTGGGAGGCGATCCCCACCCCACCGAACGCCACGGTGTCGGCCTTGGCCAACTCCTTGACCGCCGCGTCCAGCTCCCTGTCCTTCTTCCCCATCCCCAACATGTCTTCATCCTTTCCCCGGGCCGCCAGCCGCCACCCTTTTGATCAAGAGGTTTGCGTCATGGAGCACGGGTTCCGAAGACGCAAACCTCTTGATCACGGCAGGTGGGGCCTGCCGGAGGCGGGCCCACGCGGAATCGGGCGGGTCAGGCCGGGGAGACCGTGAGGCCGCCCTTGGCGTCAGCGAGGTCGACCTTGACCGTCTCGCCGTCGCGGATCTGGCCGGCCAGCAGGGCCTTGGCGAGCTGGTCGCCGATGGCGGTCTGGACCAGCCGGCGCAGCGGGCGGGCGCCGTAGATCGGGTCGTACCCGTGCTCGGCGAGCCAGCGGCGGGCCGGTTCGGTGATCTCCAGGCCGAGCCGGCGGTCCGCCAGCCGACGCCGCATCCGGTCCAGCTGGATGTCCACGATCGACCGCAGGTCGTCCCCGCGCAGCGCGGCGAAGACCACGATGTCGTCGAGGCGGTTGAGGAACTCCGGCTTGAAGTGCGACCGGACCACCGCGATGACCCCCTCGCGGCGCTGCTCCTCGGCCAGCGTCAGGTCGCTGATCACCGACGACCCGAGGTTGGAGGTGAGGATCAGGATCGCGTTGCGGAAGTCCACCGTACGGCCCTGGCCGTCGGTCAGCCGGCCGTCATCGAGCACCTGGAGCAGCACGTCGAAGACGTTCGGGTGGGCCTTCTCCACCTCGTCCAGCAGGATCACCGAGTACGGCCGGCGGCGCACCGCCTCGGTGAGCTGGCCGCCCTCCTCGTAGCCGACGTAGCCGGGCGGGGCGCCGACCAGGCGGGCCACCGAGTGCTTCTCGCCATACTCGCTCATGTCGATGCGGACCATGGCCCGCTCGTCGTCGAAGAGGAACTCGGCGAGCGCCTTGGCCAGCTCGGTCTTGCCGACACCGGTCGGGCCGAGGAAGAGGAAGCTGCCGGTCGGGCGGTCCGGGTCGGCGACCCCGGCCCGGGCGCGGCGGACCGCGTCGGACACCGCGCCGACCGCCTCGGACTGGCCGACCACGCGGGAGCGCAGCGACTCCTCCATCCGGAGCAGCTTGGCCGTCTCGCCCTCCAGCAGCCGGCCGGCGGGGATGCCGGTCCAGGAGGCGACCACCGCGGCGATGTCGTCCGCGCCGACCTCCTCCTTGAGCATCGCGCCGTCGGCCTGGAGCCGGGCCAGTTCCTCCTCGGCCCTGGCCAGGTCGGCCTTGAGCGCCGGGATCCGGCCGTAGCGCAGCTCGGCCGCGCGTTCCAGCTCGCCGTCGCGCTCGGCCCGCTCGGCCTCGCCGCCGAGCCGCTCCAGTTCCTCCTTGGCGGTGGAGAGCTTGGTGATGTGGCTCTTCTCCGTCTGCCAGCGCTCGGAGAGCGCGGTGAGCTGCTCGCGCTTGTCGGCCAGCTCCTTGCGGAGCCGCTCCAGCCGCTCGGCGGAGGCGGCGTCCGGCTCCTTGGCCAGCGCCATCTCCTCGATCTCGAGCCGGCGCACCGCCCGCTCGATCTCGTCCACCTCGACCGGCCGGGAGTCGATCTCCATCCGGAGTCGGGACGCGGACTCGTCGACCAGGTCGATCGCCTTGTCCGGCAGGAACCGGTCGGTGATGTAGCGGTCGGAGAGGCCGGCGGCGGCGACCAGCGCGGCGTCGGTGATCCGTACGCCGTGGTGCACCTCGTAGCGCTCCTTGAGGCCGCGCAGGATGCCGATGGTGTCCTCGATGGTCGGCTCGCCGACCAGCACCGGCTGGAAGCGGCGCTCCAGCGCCGGGTCCTTCTCGATGTGCTCGCGGTACTCGTCCAGCGTGGTCGCGCCGACCATCCGCAGCTCGCCGCGGGCCAGCATCGGCTTGAGCATGTTGCCGGCGTCCATCGAGCCCTCGCCCTTGCCGGCGCCCACCACGGTGTGCAGCTCGTCGAGGAAGGTGATGACCTTGCCGTTGGAGTTCTTGATCTCCTCCAGGACGGACTTCAGCCGCTCCTCGAACTGGCCGCGGTACTGCGCGCCGGCGACCATCGCGCCGAGGTCGAGCGAGACGAGCTTCTTGTCCCGCAGCGACTCGGGCACGTCACCGGCCACGATCCGCTGGGCCAGGCCCTCGACGATGGCGGTCTTGCCGACGCCCGGCTCGCCGATCAGCACCGGGTTGTTCTTGGTACGCCGGGACAGCACCTGGATCACCCGGCGGATCTCCGAGTCCCGGCCGATGACCGGGTCGATCTTGCCGTCCCGGGCGCTGGCGGTCAGGTCGACGCCGTACTTGGCCAGGGCCTGGTAGGTCTGCTCGGGGTCGGCGGTGGTGACCCGGCGGTCCCCGCCGCGGACGGTCGGGAAGGCGGCGACCAGGTTCTCCTCGGTGGCGCCGGCGGACTTCAGCGCGCCGGCGACCGCGCCGCCCACCCGGGCGAGGCCGGCGAGCAGGTGCTCGGTGGAGGTGTACTCGTCGCCCAGCGGCCGGGCGATCTGCTCGGCGGCGCCGATGGCGTTGACGAACTCGCGAGCCAGCGTGGGCTCGGCGATGCTGGAGCCACGGGCGGCGGGCAGCGCGTCGACCGAACGCTGGGCGACCCGGCGCAGCTCGGCGGGGTCGGCCCCGACGGCGCGCAGCAGGCCGGCGGCGGTGGAGCCGTCGGTGTCCAGCAGTGACAGCAGCAGGTGCCAGGGCTCCACGGTGGCGTGACCGCGCTGGTTGGCCAGCGCGACGGCACCGGTGATGGTTTCGCGGCTCTTGGTGGTGAGGCGTTCCGTGTTCATGGGCTCCCCCGGATCGGCGTGTCCACTGGTAGCGACACAACCAGAGTTGAGCGTATTCCGCTCAACTCTATCTCTGTGACGCCCGTCACTCAGTCCCCTTCGACGGCCACCCGCGTCCACCGCCGATCCGTGCCGACGCCGCTACCCAGCACCACCTCTGCCGATCCCCGGGCGAACACGGTGCCGTCGCCGAGGATGGTCAGATGGTGGTTCGGGCCGAGCGGCCAGGGGACCGGCGTGTAGCGGCCCTCGATCACCACGCCCGCGCCGTACGGGCCGGTCACCGCGAGCCGCCCGGCGCCGACCGGAGCCACCGACAGGATCCGCGAAGGATAGGACTCCGCCGGCACCGGCAGCCAGCGCCCCGGGTAGCGCCAGAGCGCCGGGAAATCCAGCCGGTCCGACCGCTCTCCCACCAGCCACACGTCGCCGTCCGGCGCCACCCGCACCTGGAGGACGGACACCTCGCCGTCGGGCGCCGGCACCGCGGTCCGCTGCCAGCTCCGACCCCGGTCCGTCGAGACCGCCGCGTACGGCCGGCCGTCGGCCGCTCCCGCCGCCACCAGCAACTCGTCGGAGGAGGCGACGGTGTCCAGGCCCGGCACCGGCGGCTGTGCCGCGAGCGGGCGCAGCCGCGTGCCGTCCCACTCGCCCACCCGGTCGGCGCCCTCGATCACCTGGAACCGCCCCTGCGCGGCCCGCCACGCCGCCGGCTCCCCGGCCGTACGCACGAAGCTCGCGCCGCCGTCGGTGGAGGCGTACCAGCCGTGCGGCTCGGCCCGGAGCACCACCAGCCCGGGGGCGGTGTAGAGCTGCTGGTTGTCGGCCACCGGACGCGGATGGGGCACCTTCAGCCAGGAGCGGCCACCGTCCAGGGTGGAGAAGAGCAGCGCGGGGCAGGTCCGCTCCGGCGGGCGGCCGTCGCAGCTGCCGAAGAGCGCCCAGCCGTGCTCGGCGTCGGAGAACTCAACGTACGGGTCGTCGTACCGCTGGGCGACAGCGACCCGGACGGCGCGTACCTCGTCGAAGCCGGCGGGCGGCGGCGGCGCCGGCGCGGACGCGATCGGCCGGGGCGGCGCGGACGTCCGGGCCGGCGGATCGCGGCGGATGTCGCCGACCGCCGTGCACGACACCAGCGCCGGGACGAGGAGCAGGGCGGGCAGGGACCGCACGGCTCGTTCGATCATGACCGCCTCCTCGGCAGGGTAGCCTTGCCCGGGTGCGAGTACGTGTCGAACAGACTGCCCTACCGGGGATCGGCGTGCGTCACGACCTGGTGACGGAATCCGGCCGCCGGCTCGGCGTTGTCTCCCACCGCAACGGCCGCCGCGACCTCGTCCTGTACGACCCGGACGATCCGGACGCCTGCCAGGCGGACATCCCGCTCACCGACGACGAGGCGGAGGCGCTCGCCGACATCCTCGGCGCGTCGCTGATGCTCGGCCAGCTCTCCGGCCTGCGCGAGCAGGCGGCCGGGCTGCTCACCGAGCAGATCGCCATCCCGGCGGGGTCGAAGTACGTCAACAAGCGGCTCGGCGACACCAATGCACGCACGCGCACCGGCGCCTCGATCGTGGCGGTGCTCCGCCAGGGCGAGGTGAACGTCTCGCCCGATCCCACCTTCCGCTTCGCGGCCGGTGACGTGGTGGTCGTGGTCGGCACCCGCAAGGGGCTCGACGGAGTGACGGCCATCCTCGCCGACAGTGACCCGGACGGCTGAGGCGGATGCACGAAACCACCACACTGCTCGTCGAGGTCGGCGCGCTGCTGCTGCTCCTCGGACTCCTGGGCCGGCTCAGCCGGCGGTTCGGGGTCTCCCCGATCCCCCTCTACCTGCTCGCCGGCCTCGGCTTCGGCCACGGCGGCCTGTTGCCGCTCAACGCCAGCGAGGAGTTCTTCGCCGTCGGCGCCGAGATCGGCGTCATCCTGCTGCTGGTCATGCTCGGCCTGGAGTACAGCGCCAACGAGCTGGTCGGCAACCTCCGCTCGGCCGCGCCGGCCGGGCTGATCGACGCGCTGCTCAACGCGCTGCCGGGCTTCGCGTTCGCGCTGCTGCTCGGCTGGGGCTGGGTGGCCGCCGTGGTGCTCGGCGGGATCACCTGGATCTCGTCCTCCGGGGTGATCGCCAAGGTGCTCGGCGACCTGGGCCGGGTCGGTAACCGGGAGACCCCGGTGATCCTCTCCGTCCTGGTCATCGAGGACCTGGCCATGGCGCTCTACCTGCCGCTGGTCACCGCGCTGCTGGCCGGCGTGGGGCTGGTCAAGGGCGGGATCGCGCTCGGCGTCGCGGTGCTCACCGTGGTCGTCGTGCTGGTGGTCGCCATCCGGTACGGCCACCTGATCTCCGCGGCCCTGTCGGCGAAGGACCCGGAGGCGCTGCTGCTCGGGGTGCTCGGCCTCACCCTGCTGGTCGCCGGCGCCGCGGCCAAGCTCCAGGTCTCCGCCGCGGTCGGCGCGTTCCTGGTCGGCATCGCGCTGTCCGGGCCGGTGGCGCACCACGCGACCGAGCTGCTCTCCCCGTTGCGGGACCTCTTCGCCGCGGTCTTCTTCGTCTTCTTCGGCCTGGTCACCGACCCCCGGGACATGCCGCCGGTGCTGCTGCCGGCGCTGGCCCTGGCCGTGGTCACCATGGGGACGAAGCTGCTCACCGGCTACCTGGCGGCGCGGCGGGCCGGCATCGCCGAACCCGGTCGCTGGCGGGCCGGCTTCGCGCTGATGCCGCGCGGGGAGTTCTCCATCGTCATCGCCGGACTGGCGGTGGCCGCCGGCACGGTCGAGCCCCGGCTGGCGGCGCTCGCCACGGCGTACGTGCTGATCACCGTGGTGACCGGGCCGATGCTGGCCCGACTGCCCGACATGGGGTGGTTCAAGCGCTGGCTGCGCGGGCGCACCCCGGCGCGGCGGCCGGAGCCCCTGCCCACCGCCGACTGACCCCGGACCCGGCGGGCCGGCCGGCACCAGCCGACCCGCCGACCGGCCGGGTCGACCGTACGGTCCACCCGGCCGGTCCGGCCGTCGCCGAATTGCTCCCGACAGGGGCTACCGCCAGCCCGGTACCGCGCGCTACCGTGGCGCCCCAGCAGGTCAGGGTTCCGCAGGTGGGCGGTGCGCTGCGCACCCGCGGGCGCGAGCGGAAGGTTGCCGGTGAGCGTGCAGGAGTCGACCTTCCACGGCTTCGCCAACCCCGTCGATCCGTCACCGACGGAGTTGCGGGCCTGGGCGTACCAGCCCGATTCGGTGCCACTGACCTCCATGCCGCCGGACTGGGACCTGCTGGTGGCCGGGGACCACCTGGTGCTCACCCTCTTCGACCTGGCCATGGACCCGGCCTGTCCGGCCCGCCGGTTCGCCCTGCACTGCCTCTACATCTACGCCGCGGACGGCATCCGGACGAACTTCCGCGCGCACCCGAAGCGCCGCTTCCGGAAGGTGGTCGAGCAGGCCGAGCGGGACGGCGACGAGCTGATGCGCACCTGGGCGCACAACAGCCGGATGCTGCTGGCCCGGCAGGACCTCTTCGTCTATCGGGACTGGTGTGAGGGCGGCCTGGTCCGGGAGAACCGCCGGCTCGGCTAGTCCCGCTCTCGGTGGGTGTGGCCCGCCGGCCACCGCCGCACGCACGGCGAACGGGCCGGGGCCCCCCGTGGGTCCCGGCCCGCACGTCGGCGGATCGTCAGCGTTCCGATCCACCCTGGTTCCGGCGTCTCGCCTCGGTCCGCCCCTGGTCGACGCCGTGGTCGACCTGGTCGGCGAACCGGCCATTCTTGATCTTGTCAGTGAACTCGCCCTCGGTGACCCGGTCGAACCTCTCCCGGACCTTCTCGGCCACCTTCTCGAGCCGGTCCTCCGCCTGCTGGACCACATCCTTGGCCGATTCCGCCATGGCTCCCCCTGCCAGTTCGGAGTCCGGATTGTTCAGGTTGGACCTGCTTTTAGGCTAAGGCAGTCGCCCCGGCTCGCGCCGGGAATTCCGGGAACTACGCCGGGTCGAGGCGGTTTGACAGCCATGGTGTTCCACTCGCCATTCGCATCGGCGGCGTGCCCGACCGATCCGCTCGGTATGTCCGGACCGGGTGGGCGGCGGGGGCCCTGACGGACGACGGGTCGAGCCAGCGGCGCAGCGCGCTGGTGCGGCCGGGGGGCGGTCGGCGGCGGCGAGTTGCAGGTGGCAGCCGGCGACGCTGTGCAAGATCGACCGGGTGGACAGTCGGAGAAGGCGGGTGCGGCCCGCACGCGCCGTGCGGGTGCGGCCGCCGGGAACCGGCCCGGCGGTCAGCGGTCGGTGCGGCGGGGGCGCCAGACCACCAGCGCGGTCGACGTGCGGTTGGTGGGCACGAGATCCCGACCGGGGAAGGTGGCCAGCGACTCCAGCTCGGCGATCCGCCGGTACGCGGCGTCCAACTCCGCCTCCAGCCGGGCCACCCGCTGCTGCGCCTGCTCCAGCAGGCGCTCCAGACCGATGATCCGCTTGACCCCGGCCAGGTTGATCCCGTCGTCCTGGCTGAGCCGCTGCACCTCGCGCAGCAGCACCACGTCGCGCACGCTGTAGCGACGCCCGCCCCCGGCCGCCCGGCCGGCCTGCACCAGGCCGAGCCGGTCGTACTGGCGCAGGGTCTGGGGGTGCATCCCCGCCATCCGCGCCGCGACCGAGATCATCAGCACCTTGGCCTCGTAGGCAGGGTCACCCGAACCGACGAAATCGCCCGACATCCCGCTCACCTCCGCACCCGATCCACCGGTCAACCGACCCGACGCACCCGCGCGTCGAGATGTTCCCGGGCGGCCGGCGGCGTCGACCCGGCGAACGACTCCAGCGCCGCCCGGGCCTCGTCCGACACGATCGCCGGCACCACCACGTCCAGCGTGACCAGCAGGTCACCGGCCTGACCGTCGCGCCGGACCACACCCTTGCCCCGGGCCCGCAGCACCCGCCCGGACGGCGTACCCGGCGGGACCCGCAGGGTCACCGCGCCGTCGAGCGTGGGTACCCGCAGGTCGATGCCGAGCACCGCCTCCGCGAAGGTGATCGGCACGGTCAGGGTCAGATCGTCCCCGGTACGCCCGAACAGCTCGTCCGGGCGGACCTTGACCTGCACGAACAGGTCACCGGCCGGGCCGCCGCGCTCGCCCGCCTCACCCCGCCCGGCCAGTCGGATCCGCTGCCCGTCGGCCACCCCGGCGGGGAAGCGGACGTTCAGCGTGCGGGTCTTGGTCACGCCGCCGGTGCCGTGGCACTCCGGGCACTTCTCCTCGACGACCGTGCCGACGCCCTGGCAGTTGCGGCACGGCTCGGAGAAGCTGAACGACCCCTGGTTGCGGGTGGTCACCCCGGCGCCCTGGCAGACCGGGCAGGTCTTCGGCTGGGTGCCGGGCTTCGCGCCGTTGCCGTGGCAGGTGTCGCAGACCCCGGGCGCGCGCAGGGTCAGCGGGAGGGTCACCCCGCGTACCGCGTCCTGGAAGTCGAGCGCGACCTCGGTCTCCACGTCCCGGCCGCGGGCCGGGCCGCGCGGACGTGCCGGGCCGCCCGCGCCGCCACCGGAGAAGATCGAGCTGAACAGGTCGGTGAAGCCGCCGCCGCCGAACCGGGTGTCCGCGCCGGCCCCGCCGCCGAACAGGTCGGAGACGTCGAACGGCACCCCGCCGGGCTGGCCGGCGCCGCGGGCGTTGCGCCGGAACGCGCCCGAGCCGAACAGCGAGCGCATCTCGTCGTACTCGCGGCGCTTGGCCTCGTCGCCGAGCACCGCGTACGCCTCGGAGACGGCCTTGAACCGCTCCTCGGCCTTCGGGTCACCGGGGTTGTGGTCCGGGTGCGACTCCCGGGCCAGCTTCCGGTACGCCTTCTTGATCTCGTCCGAGGAGGCGGACTTCTGCACGCCGAGCGCGGCGTAGTAGTCCTTCTCGATCCAGTCCTTGGAACTCACCGGTCCACCCCCTTCCGAGTGATGTGGCCCGGTCGCCCCGCCCGCCGTGAGCCGGCGGGCGGGGCGACCGGATGGTCAGGCACTATTCCGGGTCGGCGACCGCGACCAGCGCCGGCCGCAGCAGGCGCTCCCCGAGCAGGTAGCCCCGGCGCATCACCTGCACGCAGGTCGGCTCGTCGACGTCCGGCGAGGTCTGGTGCGCGACCGCCTCGTGCCGGGTGGGGTCGAACGGGTCGCCCTGCTCCCCGAACGGGGTCAGGCCGAACTTGCCCAGCGCGGTGGTGAGCTGTTCGGCCACCGTGCCGAACGGCCCGACCAGGTCGCCGTGCTCCCGGGCCCGGTCCAGGTCGTCCAGGATCGGCAGCAGCGCGGCGAGCACCGAGCCGGTCGCCTGCTCCTGGACCACGCCCCGGTCCCGATCCACCCGCTTGCGGTAGTTGGCGTACTCCGCCGACACCCGCTGCAGGTCCCGGGTCCGCTCGTCCAGCTCGGCCCGGAGGGCCTCCAGTTCGGCGCCGAGCGGGGAGCCGGCCGCGCCGCCGTCGACCGGCTGCGCGGGGGCGTCCACCACCGGCGGGCCGGCCGGGGCCGGACCGTCGACCGAGGTGGCCTCGATCTCGATCTCGTCGACCACGACCTCACCCTCCTCGACCAGGCCCTCGGCCGGGACGTCCGCCCCGGCGTCGGCGGCGGCGGGCGCCTCCTCGGTCTTGCCGATCTTGCGGTTGTTGCGGATGACGACCCGCGGCCCGTCGCCGGCGGCCTGCTCGGCGGGCGCGGAGCCACCCGGCGTCGACCCGGTGGACTCCGGATCGGCGGCTCGTGGCTTCTCCGTCATGCGACTACCTCGATTTCTGTGCCGTGCGTCGGGGTCCGGGACGGACCGTCACTTCTTGTCCTCGTCCACGATCTCCGCGTCGACCACGTCGTCCGGGCCGCCGGCCTGCGGGCCGCCGGCCTGCGGGCCACCCGTGGCACCCGCGCCCGGGCCGGCCGCGCCGGGCTGCTCACCCTGCTCGGCCTGCTGCGAGTAGAGCAGCGAACCGGCCTGCTGGGAGACCTGCGCCAGCCGCTCGTGGGCGGCCTTGATCTTCTCGATGTCCTGGCCACCGAGCGCGCCACGCAGTTCGCCGAGCGCCTCGTTGAGCTGCTCGCGGTTCTCGCTGGGCAGCTTGTCGCCGCTCTCGGCGAGGAACTTCTCGGTCTGCCACTGCAGGGCCTCGGCCACGTTGCGGGCCTCGGCCTCCTCGCGACGGCGCTTGTCGTCGTCGGCGTGCTCCTCGGCGTCCCGGCGCATCCGCTCGATGTCGTCCTTCGGCAGCGAGGAGCCGCCGGTGATCGTCATCTTCTGCTCCTTGCCGGTGCCGAGGTCCTTCGCGTGGACGTTGACGATGCCGTTGGCGTCGATGTCGAAGGCGACCTCGATCTGCGGCACGCCGCGCGGCGCCGGCGGGAGGCCGGTCAGCTCGAAGGTGCCGAGCTTCTTGTTGTAGGCCGCGATCTCCCGCTCACCCTGGAAGACCTGGATCAGCACCGACGGCTGGTTGTCGTCCGCCGTGGTGAAGACCTCGGAGCGCTTGGTCGGGATCGTGGTGTTGCGCTCGATCAGCTTGGTGAAGATGCCGCCCTTGGTCTCGATGCCCAGGCTCAGCGGGGTCACATCGAGCAGCAGGACGTCCTTGACCTCACCCTTGAGCACACCGGCCTGCAGGGCGGCGCCGACGGCGACGACCTCGTCCGGGTTGACGCCCTTGTTCGGGTCCCGGCCGGTGAGCTGCTTGACCAGGTCGGTCACGGCGGGCATCCGGGTCGAACCGCCGACCAGGATGACGTGCTCGACGCCGGAGATCTTGATCCCGGCGTCCTTCACGGCCTGCTCGAACGGACCCTTGCAACGGTCCAGCAGGTCCTGCGTCATCCGCTGGAACTCGGCGCGGCTGAGCGTCACGTCCAGGTGCAGCGGGCCGGCGGCGCCGGCGGTGATGTACGGCAGGTTGATGTTGGTGGTGGTGGCGGCCGACAGCTCGATCTTGGCCTTCTCGGCGGCCTCACGGAGCCGCTGCAGGGCCATCTTGTCCTGGGCCAGGTCGATGCCGTGCTCGCCCCGGAACGTCTTCACCAGGTGGTCGATGATCCGCTGGTCCCAGTCGTCACCACCGAGGTGGTTGTCACCGCTGGTCGACTTGACCTCGATGACACCCTCGGCGAGCTCCAGCAGGGAGACGTCGAAGGTGCCGCCACCCAGGTCGAAGACCAGGACGGTCTGCTCCTTGGAGCCCTTGTCCAGCCCGTACGCCAGGGCGGCCGCGGTCGGCTCGTTGACGATCCGCAGCACGTTGAAGCCGGCGATCTCACCGGCCTCCTTGGTGGCCTGGCGCTGGCCGTCGTTGAAGTAGGCGGGGACGGTGATCACCGCGTCGGTGATCTGCTCGCCCAGATACGCCTCGGCGTCCCGCTTGAGCTTCATCAGCGTGCGCGCCGAGATCTCCTGCGGGGTGTACTTCTTGCCGTCGATGTCAACGGACCAGTTGGTGCCGATCTCCCGCTTGACCGAGCGGATCGTCCGGTCCGGGTTGGTCACCGCCTGGCGCTTGGCGACCTCACCGACGAGCACCTCGCCGTTGCGGGCGAACGCGACGATCGACGGGGTCGTCCGCGAGCCCTCAGCGTTGGCGATGACGGTGGGCTCACCGCCCTCGAGAACGCTGACGCAGGAGTTCGTCGTGCCGAGGTCGATACCGACCGCACGTGCCATCTTCGCTTCCTCGCTTCGTTACGTTTAGCAGGTGACGGGCACCGCCCGCAGCGCACCCACCACAAGTTGAGTGAACTTGACTCAATAGTGCCACGCCCCCGAAAAACCGCAAAGTCGAGGTTGAGTCGCCCCGACGCAACCCGACCGTTATTACCGTCCGGTTGTCTTCCCTTGCATCGGTCGGGCACGCTTTAGCGGTGACGACGCACGGCGATCCCGCCATCCGGTCCGGCGCGCCCACCGTCGCCGCCCGCACCGGGTCGCCGGACGCCGGGGATGCTGCGCCCGACACCAACGGGGACGGCCTGCCGGCCACGCTGACCGGGCTGCGGGCCGCGATCGGCGCGGCCCGGTTCCCGCTGACCCTGCCCTCGGCCGAGCCCGCCCGGCGCACCGCCGCCGCGCTCACCGACCAGCTCGACGACTACCTGCTGCCCCGGCTGGCCCGGCTCGACGCGCCCCTGCTGGTGGTGGTCGGCGGCTCTACCGGCGCCGGCAAGTCGACCCTGGTCAACAGCCTGGTCCAGGCCCGGGTCAGCGCCGCCGGGGTGCTCCGGCCGACCACCCGTTCCCCGGTGCTGGTCTGCAATCCGGCCGACTCCGCCTGGTTCCGCCAGGGCGAGCTGCTGCCCGGCCTCACCCGGACCAACGAGCCGACCGAGGACCCGCGCACGCTGCACCTGGTCACCGCCCCCGCGCTCCCCGCCGGGCTGGCCTTCCTCGACGCGCCCGACATCGACTCGGTGGTCGACGCCAACCGGGCCCTGGCCGGCCAACTGCTGGCCGCCGCCGACCTCTGGCTCTTCGTCACCACCGCCGCCCGGTACGCCGACGCCGTCCCCTGGGAGCTGCTGCGCAGCGCCCGGGCCCGGGGCGCGGCGATCGCCATGGTGCTCGACCGGGTGCCGCCGGAGGCCGCCGACGAGATCGCCGCCCACCTGTCGGAGATGCTCGCCGCCCAGGACCTCGGCGCCGCGCCGCTCTTCGTGCTGCCGGAGACCTGGGTCGACGGGCAGGGACTCCTGCCGAACAAGGCCACCGCACCGCTGAGCGCCTGGTTCGCCCGGCTCGCCGCCGACGCCGAGGCCCGGGCCGCCGTGGTCCGGCAGACCCTGGACGGCGCGCTCGCTTCGCTGCACCCGACGGTCGAGGCGCTGGCCGAGGCCGCCGACGAGCAGGTCACCACCGCCGACGCGCTGGACGACCGGGTCCGGGCCGCGTACCGGGGGGCGAGGCGGAGCGTCGAGGAAGGGCTGCAGGACGGCCGGCTGCTCCGCGGTGAGGTGCTCGCCCGGTGGCAGGAGTTCGTCGGCACCGGCGAGTTCTTCCGTACGCTGGAGGCCCGGATCGGCCGGCTGCGCGACCGGTTGGTCGCCGCGGTGATCGGGCGCCCCGCCCCCGCCGCCGAGCTGCGCAACGCCATCGAGTCCCAGCTGGTCACCCTGCTGCGCGGGGTCGCCTCGGAGGCGGCAGAGAACGCGTACACGGGGTGGCGGGCGCACCCGGCCGGCGCGGCGCTACTCGAACCGGCGCTCGCCCACCCCTCCGACGACCTGCCCGAACGGGCCGAGCGGATGATCCGCGACTGGCAGCGCGGTGTGCTGGAACTGGTCAAGGCCGAGGGCGGCGACCGGCGGTTCGTGGCCCGCACCGCCGCGTACGCGGTCAACGCCACCGGCCTCGCCGTGATGATCGCGGTGTTCGCCTCGACCGCCTTCATCCCGACCGGTCTGGAGGTGGCCACCGGGGCCGGCACCACGGTCGCCGCGCAGGCCGTGCTCCAGGCGATCTTCGGCGACCAGGCCGTGCGTACCCTGGCCAACAAGGCCCGGGCCGACCTGCTGGAACGGGTCGGCGCGCTGCTGGACGCGGAGGCGGCGCGCTTCCTGGCGCGCACCGACGAGGCCCGGCCCGGCGCGGACGTCGGGGCCGAGCTGCGCCGAGCCGCCGGCCGGGTCGAGGTGGCCCGGCACCGCAGCGGCCTGGCCGACGGCGACGGCCGGGCGCTGCCGGCCCCGACCTCCGAGGGTGGCACCCGGTGACCAACATCGTCGGCCGGATGCGCGAGGCGTTCCGGGGCGACCAGCGGGTGGACGCGGAGGCCCTGGTGACCCGCCTGGACGCGGTACGCCGCTTTCTCGGCGCGGTGGACGGCCAGGTGCCCGACTCCCGGCTGGTCACCGCGCACACCCTGGTCGAGCGGGCCGGCACCCGGCTCGCACTGTCCCGGGACCACACCGTGGTGGCGCTTGCCGGGGCCACCGGCAGCGGCAAGTCCAGCCTGTTCAACGCCCTGGCCCGGCTGGAACTCTCCCCGGTCGGGGTGCGCCGCCCCACCACCGGCGTGGCGCACGCCTGCGTCTGGGGCCAGCCCGACGGGGCCACCCGGCTGCTCGACTGGGTCGGTGTGCTGCCCCGTCACCGGTTCGTCCGGGAGAGCGCGCTGGACGGCGACGACGAGTCCGGCCTGCACGGGCTGATCCTGCTCGACCTGCCCGACTTCGACTCGGTGCAGCGGTCCCACCGACTGGAGGTGGACCGGCTGCTCGGCCTGGTCGACCTGGTGGTCTGGGTGGTCGACCCACAGAAGTACGCCGACCGCGTGATCCATACCAGCTACCTGCGCGAGTTCCACCGGCACAAGGACGTCACGCTGGTGGTGCTCAACCAGGCCGACCGGCTGCCCCCGGCCGAGCTGCCCCGGGTCGTCGCCGACCTGCGCCGGCTGCTCGACGCCGACGGGCTGGACGGCGTGCCGGTGCTGGCCACCACGGCGGTGGACCCGGCCGGCATGGTGGGGCTGCGCGAGGCGTTGGAGCATACGGTCGCCGAGCGGCAGGCCGCGCTGCGCCGGCTCGCCGGCGACGTGGACGCCGTGGTCGCCGGGCTGGACGAGGTGGTCGCCGCCGAGGTGCCGAAGGGCGCCCCGGACGACGCGACGGTCCGCGAGCTGGACCGGGCCCTGGCCGGCGCGGCCGGGGTGCCGGCGGTGGCGGAGGCGGTCGAGGGGGCGTACCGGCACCGGGCCGGCGCGACCACCGGCTGGCCGCTGGTGCGCGGCTGGCGCAAGCTGCGGCCGGACCCGCTGCGCCGGCTGCACCTGCCCGGGCCGGCGGCCGACCCGGACCGGCCGGAGGAGAGCCTGGTCGCGGCCACCTCGGTGCCCGACCCGACGGCCGCCCAGCGGTCGGCCCTGGGCCTGGCGATCCGCGCGGTCGCCGACCGGACCGGCGCGGAGCTGCCGGCGCCCTGGCCCGGCGCGGTCACCTCGGCCGCCCGGTCCCGGCTGGCCGACCTGCCGGACGCGCTGGACCGCGCGGTCGCCGGGGCCGACCTGGGGATGGACCGCCGACCGGTGTGGTGGCGGATCGTCGGCGGCCTGCAGTGGCTGGTCACCCTCGCCGCGGTGGCGGGGCTCGGCTGGCTGGCACTCGGCTACGCGCTGCGCGCCCTCGGGCTGCCCGCGCTGGACTACCCGCGGGTCGGCGAGGCGCCGCTGCCCACCCTGCTGCTCCTCGGCGGCCTGCTCGCCGGGCTGCTGGTGGCCGCAGCGACCCGGCCGGTGATCCGGTGGGCGGCCCGGCGGGCCCGGCAGCGGGCGGAGCGACGGCTCAGCACCGCCGTGGCCGAGGTCGGCGCCGGGTACGTCCTCACCCCGGTGCGGGCCGTCCTCGACCGGTACGGGCAGGCCCGGGCCGCGTTGCGCGACGCCGCGCGGTAGCGCCCGGCCCCAGCTCGGGTGTCGCCGCCGCCCGGTCGGCGTAGGGTCGGTCCATGGCCACGCCACAGACCCCCTACGACGCGGTGCTCCAGGCCGCACGCGACGTGACGAGGCTGGACTGCGCCCTCGACGCCGAGATGCTCGGCACCGCGCTACTCGGCAGCGTCTACGCGATCGCGGAGACGGACCGGGAGACGGCGGTGCGCGAGTTCGTCTCCGGTTTCCTGGCCGCCACGTCGCGCCGCCGGACCGCCGCCGCGACCACCATCCGCTCGGTCTTCGCCGCGCTGGTGCCGGACGCCGAGGGCGCCGCGAAGGTCCGCCCGGGCACGCAGGCGCCGGCCTGGTCCGGCCAGCTCGGCCGGGTCCACCTCACCGGCACCTGGTCCTACGGCGACGTGTACGGCGACCAGACCTCCTACCTGGCCACCTTCGCGTACGACGACGACGCCGCCGGCGGCCCGGAGCACGCCCTGGTCGCCCTGGTCGACCACAACATCGGCATCACCAAGGATGTCTTCGTCGGCGGTCCCGCCGAGCGGATCCTCGAGCAGGTGCGGCAGATGTGCGCCGCCGACGACCTGACCTGGTTCCGCGAGGAGGACCCGGCCCGGATGCACGGCGAGGTGAGCCGCCACCTGGCGGTCACCGACGACCTCGGCGACCTGCCCGCGGAGGGTTCGCTCGCCACCGACCGGGCGCTGGTGGGCGCCCGGCTGGCGGTGCTGCCGGGCGCGCCCGCCGACACCACCACCTGGGACGCCGAGCCGCTCACCGGGGACGAGCGCACCGAACTGGTCCGCGCGTTCCTGGCCTCGCCCGAGGCCGCCCGGTTCGGCCTGGCCGCGGTGGACGACGACGCGGAACTGGCCTCGCTGCACTTCTGCCTGAGCCTCCTCTTCGACCACGCGGCGAGCTTCCCGGACGCCGACCCGATGCGCTGGAGCCCGGCGGTGGCTGGCCTGTTCCTGCTGGACTGGGTGCACCGGCGGGCCGTGCTGGACATGGACGACGCGGCGATGCTGCCCCGGGTGCTGCGCGCCTGGACAGCGCACGCGGCCCGGCGGCGCGGGCTGCCCGAGCGGGCCGGTACGCAGACCGACGAGGCGATCGAGGAGCTGGTGTCCGAGTTCGCCCGGCTCTACAGCACCGGCGAGAGGCGCAGCCCGGCCACCGCCGCCGTGGCCCAGCTGATGGCGGACGGGGTGGACCCGGACGACCCGGCCGCGCTGGACGCCTGGATCGAGGCGAACCGGCAGCGCCTCGGCGACGACACCCCCTGAGGCCCCGCGGCCCCGCGCCCGGGCCGGCCACGGGTCACGGCTCGACCAGGGTGAGGCGGCCGGGGGCCACGCCGACGCGCACCCGCTGCCCCCAGCCCAGCGCGATCCGGTCGGTCTCCAGCCCGTCGGCGAAGACCACCAGGCCGTCGGACTCGGCGGTCAGCTCCAGCCGGTCGGCGCCGTCCAGCCGGCCGGCGACCAGGCCGGCCCCGGTGACCGGGGAGGGCCACGCCTCCCGGACGAACCAGCAGAGTGCCTCCTCCTCCGGGGCGGGCGGCCGCGGCGCGCCCGGACGGTCGCGCGCGATGGACGCACACCAGCCGGTCGCCCCCGTTCCGCTGCCGACCACCACCCCGGAGGAGGAGTGCCGTTCCCGCCGGGTCCGCCCGCCGCCCGCGACGGTGAGCAGGTAGCGGGCGGACTGGTGGGAGCTGTGGCCCACGTACACCTCGTTGAGGCCGACCAGCTCCTGGCCGTCGTCGAGCGCGGCCCGGACCATGGCCCGCCGGCGGACCGGTGCCGCGCCGGCGGCGACCGCCGGCAGCAGCGCGGCGACCTGGTCGGCGGCGCACCGGACCAGGACGCCCGCGTTGCGGCCCGGTTCCGGGTCGACCCCGAGCACCGGCTGCCCGGCCAGGTACTTCGCCACGTTGGCGACCAGGCCGTCCGGGCCGACGGCGACCACCACGTCCTCCGGGCCGAAGAGGAACCGGGGCAGGTCGTCGCGGTCCACGGTGCCGCGCCGCCAGTCGGCGGGGACGGCGGCGCCGACCGCGGTCAGCGCCGCCTGGAGGGCGTCGTGCCGGTCGACGACCTCGGCCAGGTCCCGGCCCCGCTCGCGCAGGTACCACTCGGCCGCCGCCCGGGTGCCGTGCCGGGCCAGCAGCTCTTCCAGCTCGCTGCGGCGGCGCACCACCACGACCCGGGGGTTCAGGGTGCCGCTCACCGGTCCACTGCCGGCGCCGTCGGCCCGGCGAGCCGGCCCAGCAGGTCGGTGAGCAGGTCCGGGGTGACGGTGAGCTGGCCGATCTGCGGCAGCTGGCCGGCCAGGTCGCGGACGGTCAGCGCCCGCAGCACCTCCGACGGCAGTGCGGCGTACGCGGCCAGCTTGGCCCCCTCCGCCTCGGCCTCGGCGGTGCCGACGGCGCGTACCGTGTCGGCCTTGGCCGCGGCGAGCACGCGCTCCTTGTCGGCGGCGCCGGCGGCGAGCAGGCGTTCCTTCTCCGCCTCGGCGGTGGCGAGCACCCGGGCCCGTTCGGCGGCGGCCGCGTTGGCCACCTTCTCGCGTTCCGCCTTGCCCTGCGCGGCGGCCAGTTCGGCGGAGGCGTCCAGCTCGGCCCGGCGCCGGGTGTTGGCGCCGTGCTGTTCGACGAGCTGCTGCTCGCGGCGGGCCAGCTCGATCTTGTTCTGCAGCTCGTTCTCGGCGATCGAACGCTCCTGCTCGACAGCCTGGGCCCGCCGGGCGTAGGTGGCCCGGTCGGACTCCACCTGCACCGCCTCCCGGGTGGGGGTCTGCAGGGCCCGTTCGAGCTCGGGTTCGGGCCGGATGGCGACCACCCGGGCGCTGACCACCGCGACGCCGATGTCGGCCAGCCGGGGCTCGGCGCCGAGCGCGGCGGAGACCGCCTCGCGGACCGGCGCGACGGTGGTCAGCGCCTCGGCCAGCGGCACCCGGGCGAGCAGGTCGAGGGCGGGCTGCTGGGCCAGCTCGGCCAGGAGCGTGGCGACCTGGTCCAGCGGGCGGGACCGGGTCCTCCCGGTGCGCGGGTCGACGGAGAAGTCGAGCCGGCCGGCGGCGAGCGCCGGGTCGGCGACCCGGTAGGTCACGGTGGCCTGCACGGTGATGTCGGCGAAGTCGCCGGTGCGGGCGTGGAAGAGCAGCGGCAGCTCCCGGTCGTCGACCGGCACCTCGCTGAGCACGGCGGTCAGCGGCCGGTACCAGAAGGACTGGCCGACCCCCTCCCGGCGGACCCGTCCGCCCACGTGGAGCCGTACCCAACTGGTCGGGGTCCCGCGCAGGTGGCGCAGGAAGAACCGCCTCGTCACATCGGCCATGATCGTCATCCTCCCCTTTCTCGTCTAGCCGACGATAAACACTCTGCTAGGTTATCGTCAAGGTGGTGATAAAGAGATGACCGAGTACCCGCCGTTCGCGGTGACGGTGGACCTGGTGGTGCTCACCGTCCGGTCCGACGAGCTGAACCTGCTGCTGGTACGCCGCGGCGTCCCGCCCTTCCGGGGGCGCTGGGCGCTGCCGGGCGGCTTCGTCGGCATCGACGAGGACCTGTCCGACGCGGCCGTCCGGGAGCTGACCGAGGAGACCGGACTACCCGAGCCGGCCGGCCACCTGGAGCAGCTCGGCACGTACGGCCGGCCGGACCGGGACCCGCGCGGCCGGGTGGTGACCGTGGCCTGGCTGGCCCTCCTGCCCGACCTGCCCACGCCGGTGGCCGGCACCGACGCCGCCGCGGCGGACTGGGTGCCGGTCTCCCGGCTCACCCCGGGCCAGCTCGCCTTCGACCACGACCAGATCGTGGCCGACGGCCTGGAACGGGCCCGGGCCAAGCTGGAGTACACCCCGCTGGCCACCGCGTTCTGCCCGCCCGAGTTCACCGTGGCGCAGCTGCGGACGGTCTACGAGACGGTCTGGGGGGTCCGGCTCGACCCGCGCAACTTCCACCGGAAGGTGACCGGCACGCCGGGTTTCGTGGCGCCGGCGGGACGCTCCACCGAGGGCGACCGGGGCCGACCGGCGCAGCTCTTCCGGCGCGGCCCGGCCACCCTGCTGCACCCGCCGATGCTCCGGCCCGACCGCTGAGGGCCCGACCGGCTGAGGGCCTGGGCGCTGCGGGGCCGGGCGATCCTCAGCTGAGCGCGCCGAAGACCACCCCGGCGACCAGCCCGCCGACCACGCCCCCGGCCACCACCTGGGCGACGGTGTGGTCCCGCAGCCGTACCCGGGACCAGCCGACCACGGCCAGCAGCGGCGCGACGACCAGCATCCGGCGGCCGAAGGTGAGCACCAGCACCACCACCGTGCCCGCCGCCACCGCGGAGTGGATCGACATCTTCCACCAGTGGCTGACCGACACCGCCACCACCAGGCCGACCACCCCGGCGGCGACCAGGGCCAGCACCGGGCGCGGGGCGCCGAGCGCCGCGAGCAGCGCCAGGCCGGCGGCGGCCGAGGCCAGACCGAAGAGCAGCGGTACGCGCCGCTGCTCGCGTACCCCCACGTGGTGGTCGGTGAGCCGGCCACGGCGCACCCCGCCGACGATGTACGCGAACGGGATGCCGCTGGCGAAGACGGTGGCGAGCAACCCCCAGGCCAGCCCGTGCGCGCCACCGGCGCCGTGCCAGCCGACGGCCACGGTCAGCACGGTGACCAGGACGGCGGGCGCGGTCAGCTCGGTCACCAGCCGGGCCAGTCGGGTCGTCCGGCCGACTGGCCCGACGACCGGACGGATCCCACCGTCGTCACCACTGCCGTCGATCCCGTTCAGCGGCCCGTCCCCGATCCGTCCCGGCCGACCGCGGCCCGGCGGGTGACTCCCCGCGGGGCGGCCGGCGCTGCCGCGACCCGGCCTGGCGAGGCGGCGCGTCGGGCAGGTCAGCTGGCGTCGCCCGTCACCGTACCGCCCGGGGCGGGCAGGTCGTGGCCGGTCGGCGCGGGCTCGGCCGGGGCCTGGGGCGTCGGGCTCGGGGTGGCCGCCGGGCCGACCGGCGGTCGCGCGGAGGGCGACGGGGTGGCCCGGCGCGAGCCGTCCGCATCCCCGGCGACCAGGACGCACGGGGTGCCCGTCAGCGCCGGCGGGCGGGTCCGGGTGGGAATCGCGGTGGCGGTGGCCCGGGGAGTCACCGTCGGGACCAGGGTGATCGTCACGGTGGGCTCCGGGACGGCGGTGGCGGTCGGGCTCGGCTCGGCGGTCGGGTCAGGAGACCCGGTCGGGGTGACGGTCGGCGCGGGGGTGGGCGAAGGGTCCGACGGCGGCTCGGAGAAGGTGCTGGTCGGTTCGGCGGTCGGACTGGGGGTGGGGTCCGGCGTCGACGAACCGGTCGGCGAGGGGTGCGGCGCGGGAACCGGGCCGGAGGTCTGGCGCGGGGTCGGTCCGGGTGTGGTGGCCGGCGGTGGGGCGGGGGGCCGCGGGGCGGGCGGGACCGGACGCCGCGCCGACCCGGGGTCGTCGGGGACCGCCGGCACGTTGAACACCGCCGCGCCGGGTGGCGGCGGGATGACCGCGCCGCCGCCCACGGTCGGCGTCGGCGTTCCCGGGCCGGCCGGCGGGAGCGCCGGCTGCCCGGTGACGGGCACCGGGACCACCACCGGACCGACGGAGGGGGTGGGCAGGAACGGGGTACGACCGTCGGGCAGCGCGCTGCTGCCCACGGTGGCCGAGCCGGCGCTGATCGCGGCGAGGATCGGCATCGACGCCGTGCCGGCGAGCAGGGCGACGGTGAACACGTAGCCACGGCCGGGTGCGCCCGACCCGGGAGCGCGGTGCGCGCCGATCACCCGCCGGTACGCGGGACCGACCCGGCTCCGGCCGAGCAGCGGCGCGACGGGACCCTCACCTGTCTCGGACACGCACACTCCTCGTCGTCGGCACGGGTCGGCGGCGGCCAGCGTCGGCAATGCGACAAAGGCCGTTAACTGCTCAATCTGACGCCAGTCAGCTTGGACCAGTGACGCTCAGTTCACCAGACAGCACAGCGTGTCGACACACAGAATGTCCGTCACCGTGAATCTTCGAAACGACAAATCCCTCGATGCGTCGCGAAGCAGACGGAACCACGCGGGCGGGGAGGGCCATATTGTGGGACCGCTCACCTCCTCTGCAATCATTCAGGCACGACGGCAATGCAGCCGCGACCTCCGCGCACCCCGCGGCAGGCGTGGTTGGGCGCCGGCGCTCCCGAATCGGGTTCGACCCATGGATCCGGCTCAGGTCGCGCGGCAACCCTCACCGGGGCTAGGCGCGGCCGCCAGGAACGAGCCCGGCACCGGCCGGGCCGGCGCAGTATGTGCGGCGGACGGGTCACCCCCGGCTCCGGCGCAGACACGACAGGGAGAGACGGATGGCAAAGGGCGACCCCGGGGTCACCACCCGCGGCCGGCGGGCCGCACCCCGGTCCAAGCGAGCCGCTGCGGCGGGCGAGCCGGAACTCGTACAGCTGCTCACCCCGGAGGGTGAGCGGATCGAGAGCGCGATCGGCCCGGACGGGACCGAGTACCGTGTCGACTTCACCGACGAGGAGTACCGCGGGCTCTACCGCGACCTCGTCCTGGTCCGCAAGCTCGACGCCGAGGCCACCGCGTTGCAGCGTCAGGGCGAGCTGGGCCTCTGGGCCAGCCTGCTCGGCCAGGAGGCCGCCCAGGTCGGCTCCGGGCGCGCGCTGCGCACCCAGGACATGGCCTTCCCGACCTACCGGGAGCACGGCGTCCTCTACTGCCGGGGCATCGACCCGATCATGCCGCTCGGCCTGTTCCGCGGCGTCGACCAGGGCGGCTGGGACCCGAACGAGTTCAAGTTCAACATGTACACGATCGTGATCGGGGCGCAGACCCTGCACGCGACCGGGTACGCCATGGGCGTCTCGATGGACGGCAAGACCGGCACTGAGGACGGCGAGGCGGTGATCGCCTACTTCGGCGACGGCGCCACCAGCCAGGGCGACGTCAACGAGGCGTTCGTCTGGGCCAGCGTCTTCAACGCGCCGCTGGTCTTCTTCTGCCAGAACAACCAGTACGCGATCTCCGAGCCGCTGGAGCGGCAGACCCGCGTCCCGCTCTACCAGCGCGCCGGCGGCTTCGGCTTCCCCGGCGTACGGGTGGACGGCAACGACGTGCTCGCCTCGTACGCGGTGACCCGGCACGCGCTGGACAACGCCCGGCTGGGCGAGGGCCCGAGCCTGATCGAGGCGTACACCTATCGGATGGGGGCGCACACCACCTCCGACGACCCGACCCGCTACCGGATCGCCAGTGAGGTCGAGGCCTGGCGGGCCAAGGACCCGATCGCCCGGATGAAGGCGTTCCTGGAGAAGCAGCAGCTCGCCGACGCGGACTTCTTCGCCTCCGTCGACGAGCAGGCCCGTACCGAGTCGGTGCACCTGCGCGAGCGGGTGCTCGAGATGCCCAACCCGGAGCCGGTGACGATGTTCGACCACGTCTACCCCAACGGGTCCCCGGAGCTCGACGAGCAGCGGGCGCAGTTCAGCAAGTACATGGAGTCGTTCGAGGGGAGCGCCCACTGATGGCCACGGAGACGCTCACCCTCGGCAAGGCCCTCAACACCGGCCTGCGCAAGGCCCTGGAGAACGACCCGAAGGTCGTCATCATGGGCGAGGACGTCGGCAAGCTCGGCGGCGTCTTCCGGATCACCGACGGCCTGCAGAAGGACTTCGGCGACCAGCGGGTGATCGACACCCCGCTGGCCGAGTCCGGCATCATCGGCACCGCGGTCGGCCTGGCCATCCGCGGCTTCCGCCCGGTCTGCGAGATCCAGTTCGACGGCTTCGTCTACCCCGCGTACGACCAGATCGTGTCGCAGGTGGCGAAGATGCACTACCGCTCGCAGGGCAAGGTCCGGATCCCGATGGTCATCCGGATCCCCTACGGCGGCGGCATCGGCGCGGTCGAGCACCACTCGGAGTCGCCCGAGGCGTACTTCGCGCACACCGCCGGGCTGAAGGTCGTCACCTGCGCCAACCCGCAGGACGCGTACTCGATGATCCAGCAGGCCATCGCCTCGGACGACCCGATCGTCTTCCTGGAGCCGAAGCGGCGCTACTGGGAGAAGGGCTTGGTCGAGCTGGACGCCCCGCTGGACGCGGCGTACCCGCTGCACTCCGCCCGGATCGCCCGCCCGGGCACCGACGCGACCGTGCTGGCGTACGGCCCGATGGTGCGGACCTGCCTGGACGCGGCCACCGCCGCCGCCGAGGACGGCCGGGAGCTGGAGGTCATCGACCTGCGCTCGCTCTCCCCGCTGGACCTGACCACCGCGTACGAGTCGGTGAAGCGCACCGGCCGCTGCGTGGTGGTGCACGAGGCCCCGGGCAACCTGGGTCTCGGTTCGGAGATCGCGGCCCGGATCACCGAGGAGTGCTTCTACTCCCTGGAGTCCCCGGTGCTGCGGGTGACCGGCTTCGACACCCCCTACCCGGCCTCCCGGGTGGAGGAGGAGTACCTGCCCGACCTCGACCGGGTGCTCGACGCCGTCGACCGCACCTTGGGCTGGTGAGCGGCATGTCACGGATCAAGGAGTTCAACCTCCCCGACCTGGGTGAGGGCCTGACCGAGGGCGAGATCCTCGCCTGGCTGGTCAAGGTGGGCGACGTCATCGAGCTGAACCAGCCGATCGTCGAGGTGGAGACGGCCAAGGCGGCCGTCGAGATCCCGGCAAAGTGGGCCGGCCAGGTGCGGTCGATCTTCCACCCGGAGGGCACCACGGTCGAGGTCGGTACGCCGATCATCGCGATCGACACCGACCCGGGCGCCGGGCCGATCGAGGAGTCGACGACCGGCGCGCCGGCCGGCGACCTGCCCACCCCGTCGGCGGCCTCGCTGGCCGCGGTCGAGGTGGCACCGGCCGAGGGCGCGGTCGAGCCGGGCCTGATCGGCGGTCCCGCCCCGGGTGGGCGGACCGCCGTGCTGGTCGGCTACGGCCCGCGCACCACGGCGGCCAAGCGCCGTCCCCGCAAGGAGGCCGCCCCGGTTCCTGCCCACGCGCAGGCGCCCACCGCGCCCGCGCCGGTCGCGCCGGTCCCGCAGCCGGTGTCGCCCGCGCCGGCGGTCACCGCCCCGGCGGTCGGCAACGGCCGGGCCGGTGGGCTGGTGCTGGCCAAGCCGCCGGTGCGCAAGCTCGCCAAGGACCTCGGCGTCGACCTGGCCACGCTGACCGGCTCGGGCCCGCTGGGCTCGATCACCCGGGAGGACGTACAGCGGGCGGCGAGCGGGACCCCGGCGGCGGCCGAGCCGCTGACGGTCGCGGCGGCCGCGAGCTTCGGCGCGGACCGCGAGCAGCGCATCCCGGTCAAGGGGGTACGCAAGCTCACCGCGGAGAACATGTCCCGCTCGGCGTTCACCGCCCCGCACGTGACGGAGTTCCTCACCGTCGACGTGACCCGGGCGATGAAGGCGCTGGACCGGCTCCGCGACCGGCGGGAGTGGCGCGACGTCCGGGTCTCGCCGCTGCTACTGGTTGCCAAGGCGGTGCTGCTGGCGGTCAAGCGCCACCCGATGGTCAACTCGACCTGGGCCGGCGACGAGATCGTGGTCAAGGACTACGTCAACCTGGGCATCGCGGCGGCCACCGAGCGCGGCCTGATCGTGCCGAACATCAAGGACGCCGGCCGGCTCTCGCTGCGTGAGCTGGCGGACGCGATGACCGACCTGGTGCAGACGGCGAAGGCCGGCCGCACCTCGCCGGCCGACATGTCCGGCGGCACGCTGACGATCACCAATGTCGGCGTCTTCGGGGTCGACACCGGTACGCCGATCCTGCCCCCGGGCGAGTCGGCGATCCTGGCCTTCGGCGCGGTCCGCGAGATGCCCTGGGTGCACAAGGGCAAGGTCAAGCCGCGCCAGGTCACCACGCTGGGCCTGTCGTTCGACCACCGGATCATCGACGGCGAGCTGGGCTCGAAGTTCCTCCGCGACATCGGGGACTTCCTCGCCGATCCGGAGGCGGCGCTGCTCGCCTGGACCTGACGGTCCACGACACCAGGCCACGGCCGGTGTGCCACGGGTGAACGCCCGGCACACCGGCCGTTGCCGTTGGGAGAAGAAAACTTCGGTCCTGACCCCCCGTGACCTACGATCCGTAGGCAGGTGTCCCAGCTCACCTAATAATCGATGGAAGTTGCCGCTCGCTTGCGCTTCAATAGAGACATCAGGGGCTGACAACCGAATAGCCGGAGGAGAGACCACAATGAGCATGATCGAGCGAATCCGCACCCGCCGCGACGCCAACCGCCGCGCCCGCGCCATCGAGCACGCGCTGCGTTCCGCCAACTCGCCCGCGGTGCGCAACGAGATCCTCGCGATCGCCCAGCGTCACGTGAGCTGACGCCACAGACTTTCCTCACCTCCTCCAGATCGATGACCCGCCCGGGCACCCGGGCGGGTCATCGGCGTTCCGGGGCCCTGAGACCGGGATTCCACCTCGACCCGACGCCCGGTACGGTGGGGCACGGTCGCCACCCGCCGACCCGCGACGAGATCGAGCCGGATGGAAGCCGATCGACACCGTCCGGCGACGCGGAGTGACGGCCGGGTGCTCCCCGGAAGCCAGCCGCGCTCACCGGATACGGTGCGGGGAGCCGCACGGCCGAACCGCCGGAACGCTCGGCGACACAGCCGACCGGACCCGGACGGCGTCGGCGGCCGACATGTGATGGAGGAGGCGCACCCATGACGTCCGAGGGCCAGCACCGCCCCGGCCAGGAGCCGGACGAGGTGCCACCGGGCGCCGGTGGACCGACGCCGTACGGCGACCGGCGGTCGCAGCAGGACACCGGGTACGGCGCCCCCGCCGCCCCGGACCTCGGCTGGGCGCCCCCGCCCCCCGCCGGCCGACCGAACCCGCCCGCCCCGGCCTGGGCCGCCGCGCAGGACCAGCCCCCGGCCTGGGCCGCCGCGCAGGACCAGCCCCCGGCGTGGGGCGCCGCGCAGGTGCCGCAACAGGGCGAGCCGGCGCAGCCCGGCTCCTGGGGTCCGCAGGGCAGCACGCCACAGCCCGCCTGGGCCACGGAGAACGACCAGCCGGCGAACGCCTGGGCCGCCGCCCCGGCCCCGTCCGCCGGGCAGGGTGAGCCGGCGCAGCCCGGCTGGGCGCAGGCCGAGCAGGCCGAGCAGGCCGCGGCATGGGCGCAGCCCGAAACCGGCGCCCGTGGCGCCGCCCGGGTGCCGCAGGCCGGCGTCCCCCCGACGAACGGCTGGTCCCCGCCGGCCGACCCGACCGGCTCGGGCGGCTGGACCGCCCCGCAGCCGGAGCAGGCCGCCGGCACCAACGGCTGGGGTACGGCCGCCGCGCCGCGGGACGACGACGCCGACCGCTCCGGCGGCTGGCACTCCCCTCCGCAGGACGACCCGGCGCGCAGCGGCGGATGGACCACGGCCAGCCAGGACGACCCGGCCCGCTCCGGCGGGTGGGACGCCGGCGCCGGCCAGGGGCAGGGCGAGCCCGCGCGCAACGGCGGCTGGATCGCCGGCGCCCACGACGGCCCGGCCACCTCGGGCGGCTGGCACGGCACCACGCAGGACGACCCGGCCCACTCCGGCGGCTGGAACGCCGGCGTGCCGTCCACTCAGGACGACGCGCCCCGCTCCGCCGGCCGGGCCTCGGTGCAGGTGCCGCAGCAGCCGGAGCCGGCCGCCGACTGGACGCAGCCGGAGGCCGGTGCGCGTGGCGCGGCCCAGGTGCCGCAGGCCGACGCCCCGGCCGCCGGCGGATGGTCCACGGAGGACGACCCGGCCCGCTCCGGCGGATGGCACGCCGGCGGGCCCTCCACCCAGGACGACGCCTCCCGTTCCGGCGGCTGGGGCTTCGCGCCGCAGGACGACCGGCCGCAGCAGCCCTGGGCCGCCGCGGAGGAGCCGGCACCGTCCCGCTGGGACGCACGCGAGGAGCAGCAGCCCGCCGACGGGTGGGGTGCCGCGCCGGCGCAGGACGACCAGCGCTCCGGCGACCAGCAGGGCCAGGAGTGGCCGGGCGCGCAGGAACCGGCGCGTGCCGGCGCCTGGGGCGGGGCCTCCGTACTGCAGCAGGACGACCGCCCGGACCAGGGCGGCTGGACGCCGCCGGAGCAGCCCGCCCGGGCGACCGCGTCCGCCGCGGCCCCGGGCGGCCCGCCCGCCTGGGGTACGGCCGCCGACAACCCGCCGCAATGGGCCGGCGCCGAGCGCCCGGCCGTACCGGACGCCGAGCCGTGGGCGCCGGGCCAGGCCTGGGGCCGCACCGAGGCGGGGGCCGCGCAGCACCCGGCCGAGGACGCCTGGGAGCCGCAGCGGGCCGAGGAGCCGCCGGTCTACCAACCGGGGGCGGCCCCCGGCATCTCGCCGGCCAATGCCGTCCCGCTGCCGCCGCAGGAGCAGCGGGTCCCGGGTGCCAGCCTGACCGCCGCCCCGCTGGCCGACTACACCCCGCCGGCCCAGTTCGGCGGTCCTGCCGAGCAGCCGGCCTTCGAGCCGAACGGCCGGGAGGGGGCCGGCACCCCGACCGGCTACGAGCCGGAGCGCTCCGCCGACCCGTCGGGCTGGGGTCCGGCGGAGGAGCCGCCGTCGCCGGCCGGGCCGGTGGTGCCCGGGCCGCGTACCTCACCCGAGTCCGAGGGGACAGGGCGCGCCTCCGTACCGGCGGCCGACGCCGCGGAGTCCGCGGCCGGCGCCGCCGGCCGGGCGTCGGCGAGCGCCTCGGTGCCACTGGCCAGCCGGGTGATGCCTCCGACCGACCAGGCGCTGCGGCCGGGCGGCACGCCCGCCCCGCAGGCCCGGGTGTACGGCCGGCCGGCCCGCCCGGAGCCGGTGGACGAGCCGGTGGAGGAGCAGCCGGAGCACGCCCCGCAGCCCCGCTTCGACGAGCAGGACCGTAGCCGGTTCGACGACCAGGGCCGGCCGCGCTTCGACGACCAGGACCGTAACCGGTTCGACGACCAGGACCGGCCGCGCTTCGACGACCAGGACCGCAGCCGGTTCGACGAGCGGCCGGACGCCCCGCACGCCTTCGGCGAGGCGCCCTCGTCCGCCCCACCGGCGTTCCCGGGCGCCATCCCGGCCTTCGCCGACCCGGCCGGCAACAACCGGCCGATGAACGGGGTACGCCCGCACGGCTCGGCCGAGCGTCCGGCGGAGCCGTTCGGCGGTCCGGCCGCCGGCGGTCCGCCCCCCGGCGGCGTCCCCGGGTACGGCCACCCGGCCCACGACCCGGCGCACGGCGGCTTCGCGTCGCCGTTCCCGCCCGCGGGCCAGCCGTTCCCGCACGCCGGTCAGCCCTTCCCCGCGCCGGGCGGGCAGTCCGGCCCGGGCGGGTGGCACCAGGAGCCGGCCCCCGGGCCGGAGCAGGGACGCTTCGAGGCGTTCAGGCCGGAGGCGGAGCCGAAGACCGAGCAGCCGGCGCCGAAGATACGCAACGGCAGGGTGCTCGCCATCGTGCTGGTCGCGGCGGTGCTGATCCTGGCCGTGCCGCTCGGCCTGCTCAGCCTCCTCGGGAAGATCGGCGGTGACGACGACAAGCCGGCCGCCTTCGCCGTCGGGTCCTGCGTCAAGCAGTCCGGCAACGGGGCGACGGAGGCGGACTGCGGCGAGCAGGGCGCCTTCACCGTGGTCTCCAGGGTCGACGCCAAGGAGAAGTGCGCCGACCCGGCCCAGCCGCACGTGGTGCTGCCGGGCAGCGCCGCCGACCGGGTGCTCTGCCTGAAGCCGGCCGGCAAGTAACGACCCTCCGACGGCGGGGCCACGGTGATCCGTGGCCCCGCCGTCGTACGTCCGTGGCACACGGTGACTCGCGCGGCGCCCCCGGGTGTGATCGAGCACCCTCCGGGTCCCGGCCGGCGGGCCGTCCACCGTCCGGCAGACTGGGGGGCATGAGCGCACGCGTACGGGCCCCTGAGCTTCGCGGTCGGGGCTGGCTGAACACCGGCGGGCGGGAGCTGAAGCTCGCCGACCTGCGCGGCAAGATCGTCTTGCTGGACTTCTGGACCTTCTGCTGCATCAACTGCCTGCACGTGCTCGACGAGCTGCGCCCGCTGGAGGAGAAGTACGGCGACGTGCTCGTCGTGATCGGCGTGCACTCGCCGAAATTCGAGCACGAGAAGGACCCGGACGCGCTGGCCGCGGCGGTCGAGCGGTACGGCGTGCACCACCCGGTGCTCGACGACCCCGAGCTGGACATGTGGCAGCAGTACACGGCCAAGGCATGGCCGACCCTGTCGGTGGTCGACCCCGAGGGCTACGTGGTGGCCACCATGGCCGGCGAGGGGCACGCCGAGGGGTTGGCCCGGCTGGTCGACGACCTGGTCGCCACCCACGAGGCGAAGGGCACGCTGCACCGTGGCGACGGCCCGTACGTCCCGCCGGCGGAGCCGGAGACGGCGCTGCGCTTCCCCGGCAAGGTCGTGCTGCTCGACGGCGGGAACCTGCTGGTCTCCGACTCGGCCCGGCACTCGCTGGCGGAGCTGGCCCCGGACGGCGAGAAACTGGTCCGCCGGATCGGCTCCGGCGAGCGGGGTCGCGCCGACGGCCCGGCGGAGACGGCCGCCTTCTCCGAGCCGCAGGGACTCTGCCTGCTCCCCGCGCATGTGGCCGAGGTCGCCGGCTACGACCTGGTCGTCGCGGACACCGTCAACCACCTGCTGCGCGGCGTCCGGCTGGCGACCGGCGAGGTGGTGACCGTCGCCGGCACCGGCCGGCAGTGGCGCTCCACGGTGGACGACCACGCGCACGACGCGCTCTCGGTCGACCTCTCCTCCCCCTGGGACCTGGCCTGGTACGACGACAAGGTCGTCATCGCGATGGCCGGCATCCACCAGCTCTGGTGGTTCGACCCGATGAAGCGCACCGCCGGCATGTACGCGGGCACCACGGTCGAGGCGCTGCGCGACGGCCCGCTGCCGGACGCCTGGATGGCCCAGCCGTCCGGGCTCTCCGTCTCCGCCGACGGCACCCGGCTCTGGGTGGCGGACAGCGAGACCAGCGCCATCCGGTACGTGGAGAACGGCGTCATGGGCACCGCCGTCGGGCAGGGCCTCTTCGACTTCGGCCACGTGGACGGCCCCGCCGACCGGGCGCTGCTCCAGCACCCGCTCGGGGTCTGCGCGCTGCCGGACGGCTCGGTGCTGATCGCGGACACCTACAACGGCGCGGTGCGCCGCTTCGACCCGGAGACCGGCCAGGTCGCCACGGTGGCCGACGGCCTGGCCGAGCCGAGCGACCTGGTGCTCACCGCCGAGGGCGAGGTGCTGGTCGTCGAATCGGCCGCGCACCGGCTGACCCGGCTGGCCCCGGGCGCGCTCTCCGCCGCCGGGGCGAGCACGGTGGACGGCCCCCGGCACCGGCTGGAGCGCAAGCCGACGGACGTGGCGGCGGGCGAGCTGACCCTGGACGTCATCTTCACCCCGGCGCCCGGGCAGAAGCTCGACGACACGTACGGCCCGTCCACCCGGCTGGTGGTCTCCGCCTCGCCGCCGGAGCTGCTGGTGGAGGGGGCCGGCACCACCACCGACCTGTCCCGCCGGCTGGTGGTCAGTAGCGAGGTGACCTCGGGGGTGCTCCAGGTGACCGCCCAGGCGGCGACCTGCGACGCGGACGTCGAGCACGCCGCCTGCCACCTGACCCGGCAGGACTGGGGCGTGCCGGTACGGGTGGTGGACGGCGGCGCGACCCGGGTGCCGCTGGTGCTGCGCGGCATGGACGCCTGACGTCGGGCCGGTCGTACGACGCCGGGCCCGGCCGCCGAGCGGCGCGCTCGATCCCGCCCGGCGACGCCCGGGCAACGGCCGGGCTCTCGCGACCCACGGAACGCTCACCGGGGTGAGAGTCAGGGCAGGGACCGGTCAGGCGAACGGCTTCGGGGTGACGCCGGCGTCGATCAGCGCGGCCCGGACCAGCGCCGCCGAGGCCACCGCCCCGGGGGTGTCGCCGTGCAGGCAGATCGACCCGACCACGCACGGGACGACGGTGCCGTCGACCGCGACCACGGTGTGCTCGGTCGCCATCTGGACCGCCCGGTGGGCGACCTCCTCCGGGTCGGTGACCAGCGCGCCGAGCGCGGTCCGGGGCACCAGTGAGCCGTTGGGCAGGTAGCCCCGGTCGGCGAAGCCCTCGGCGACCACCCGCAGGCCGGCGCCGGCGGCGAGCTGGGCGAGGGTGGAGCCCGGCCCGCAGAGGATCGGCAGCTGGTCGTCCCAGCCGCTGACGGCGGCGACCAGCGCCGCGGCCTGCGACTCGTCGACCGAGGCCGCGTGGTAGAGCGCGCCGTGCGGCTTGAGGTAGCGGACCCGGGTGTGGAACAGCCGGCAGAACGCGTCGAGGGCGCCGAGCTGGTAGGTGACCTCGTCGCGCAGCTCGGTGAAGGCGTACGCGATGTGCCGGCGGCCGAAGCCGGCGAGATCCCGGTAGCCGACCTGGGCGCCGATCGCCACGCCGCGCTCGGTGGCGGTGGCGCAGACCCGGCGCATGGTGGACGGGTCACCGCCGTGGAAGCCGCAGGCGACGTTGGCCGAGGTGACCAGATCCAGCAGCGCCTCGTCGTCGCCGAGCCGCCAGATGCCGAATCCCTCGCCGAGGTCAGCGTTGAGGTCCATGGAACCTCACCGTAGTCCCTGGCCTGGCCTGCGCGAGGGGTGTCACGTCGTCCACCACCCCGATGACCGGGTACCCGCCGGTGGTGGGATGGTCGGCAAGGAAGACCAGCGGTTGGCCGTCCGCCGGCACCTGCACCGCGCCGAGCACGACGCCCTCGCTGGGCAGTTCACCGGCGACCGCGCGGGGCAGCGCCGCGCCGATCAGTCGCGCGCCGACCCGGTCACCGACCGGGCTGACCGCGTACGCCGTGCCGAACAGCCGGTCCAGCGCCTCGGCGGTGAACCAGTCGTGCCGGGGGCCCGGGCGCAGCGCCAGCAGGACCTCGCGCGGGACCGATCGGCCGACGGTCACGTCCACCGGGGCCGGCGGGCCGGGCGCCGGGCCGAGCGGCAGCCGGTCGCCGTCGCGTACCGGTGCGGGGCCGAGGCCGGAGAGGGTGTCGGTGGCGCGGCTGCCGAGCACCGGTTCGACCGCGACCCCGCCGCCGACCGCGAGCCAGTTGCGCAGCCCGTCGCGGGGCGGGTCGACCCGGACCACCGCGCCGGCCGGCACCGAGAGCGGGCGGCCCACGTCGCCGGCGCGCCGGCCGACCCGGACGACCGCGTCCGCCCCGGTGACCGCGACGGTCACCGCCCGGCTCGGCCGCAGCTCGCAGCCGGTCAGGGTGATCTCCAGGCCGGCGGCGGACTCCGGGTTGCCGACCAGCCGGTTGGCCAGCGCCAGCGCCGCCGGGTCGAGCGCCCCGGACCGGGGTACGCCGAGGTGGGCCCAGCCGGGCCGGCCCAGGTCCTGCACGGTGGTCAGCGGACCCGCCCGGAGCACCTCGATCACGCCGGCACCAGCCGGACCCGGGTGCCGGGGGTGAGCCGGGCCGGCGGGTCGGCCCGCACGTCGAACAGGGTCAGCGCGGTCCGCCCGACCAGCAGCCAGCCGCCGGGCGAGGCGGTCGGGTAGATCCCGGCGTACGGCCCCGCGAGCGCCACCGACCCGGCCGGCACCCGGGGGCGCGGGCTGGGCCGCCGGGGCACCCCGCATTCCGGCGGCAGCCCGACCAGGTACGCGAACCCCGGCGCGAACCCGCAGAACGCCACCCGGAACTCGGTGCGTCGCAGCCGGTCGACCACCTCCGGCACGGCCACCCCCCAGTGGTCGGCGACGGCGGGCAGGTCCTCCCCGTCGTACACGGTGGGGACCTGGACCTCGCGGGCGGTGGCCGTGGCGGCGGCCGGTCGGGGCGTCCAGCGGGCGATCCGCGCGGCGGCCCCGGCGGGGTCCGGCACCCCGTCCAGCAGCACGGTCGCCGCGGCCGGGACGATCTCGACGGCGGTCAGTTCACCGGCCTCGCGGCGCCGCCAGAGCTCGGCCCGCCACGCCTCCACCTGGCCGGGGTCGTCGCAGTCCAGCAGCAGGGCGTGCCGGCCGACGGGTCGGATCCGCATCCCGCCATACTCCCCGATCGATGGCCTGGACAGGGTCGACCGACCCGTCCGGAAGGGTTACCAGCGGCGCTACCTCCAGGTAACCTACGGTGTCGTAACCTAGGTGCGTGACCACCTCCGCACCGCTTCGGCTCAAGCCGGTTGACATCGGTAAGCCCCGCATGCGCGGCTGGCTGCACACCTACGCGTTCTTCGTCGCGCTGGCCTGCGGCATCGTCCTCTGTTCCATCGCGGCCAGCCGCCCCGGCTGGGCACCGCTGGTCAGTTGCGTGATCTACAGCCTGACCGTCTGCGGGCTCTTCGGCACCAGCGCCCTCTACCACCGCCGGGTGTGGTCCGAGCGGGGCTACCAGATCATGCGCCGGATGGACCATTCGATGATCTTCGTGTTCATCGCCGGCACGTACACCCCGTTCTGTGCCCTGCTGCTCGACCGCCGGATGGCGACCATCATGCTCAGCCTGGTCTGGGGTGGGGCGCTGGCCGGCGTGGCCCTGAAGATGGTCTGGCCGCACGCGCCGCGGTGGGTCTCCGCGCCGCTGTACCTGGCGCTCGGCTGGGTCTCGGTGGCGATGCTGCCGCAGATCCTGCGCGAGGGCGGGGTCACCGCCCTGGTGCTGCTCGCGGTCGGCGGGGCGATCTACAGCGTGGGCGCGATCTTCTACGCGCTGCGCCGGCCGAACCCCTGGCCCACCGTCTTCGGCCACCACGAGTTCTTCCACGCCTGCACACTGCTCGCAGCGATCTGCCACCACATCGCGATCTACTTCGCGCTCTTCGCCTGACCCGGAAAGGCGTAGGGCCCCGCGCCGTTGCGGGGCCCTACGACGTCTGTGGGGTATGGATCAGCCCGGGTGACCCGGGCGGCGCACCTCGCGGTACTCCTCCCGCACCACCCGGTCGTCCTGCACCGGGACGACCCGGTCGGCCACGACCCGGTCCTCGCGCACCGGGGTGGCGACGACGGTACGCCGGCGGGTGTTCCAGAAGTAGAGGGTGGTGACCAGGCCGACGACGCCGGCGAGCATCAGCACCCAGCCGACCACGTTCAGGTCGAGCCATCCCAGGTTGGCGTCGACGGCGAACGCGAAGATCGCGCCCAGCGCGATGAGGAAGATACCGGCACCGATGCCCATGACGTCGCCTCCTTGGCTGTCAGCTGGCGTTTCCTACCCGCCGCGGCCATCGATGGGCGAGCGGCATCCATCGACTTACCCAGGCGCTCTGATCGTCAATCAGGCAAGCTGGGCGCATGACGGACGGCAGAGCCGAGAAACGGACACTGGTGCTGCTCCGGCACGCCAAGGCCGAACAGCCCGACGGGGACGCCCCGGACGCCGATCGCCGGTTGACCGCCCGGGGGCACGCCGACGCGGCCGCCGCCGGGGCCTGGCTGGCCCGGCACGCACTGCTTCCCGACGTGGTGCTCTGCTCGCCGGCCCGGCGTACCCGGCAGACCTGGCACGACGTGGCCCTGGGCATGACCGGCTCCCCGCCGGAGGGTGGACCGGCGGGGTCCAGACCGGTGGTGCGCTACGAGGCCGCCGCGTACGAGGCGCACCCCGACGACCTGCTGGACCTGCTCCGAACGGCCGACCCGGCGGCCGGCACGGTACTGCTGGTCGCCCACAATCCGGGCATCTCGCTGCTTTCGGCGCTGCTCGACCCGGAGCAGGCGGACACGGACGGGCTGCGCACCACCGACCTGGTGGTGCACAGCCCGACATCGGCCTGGTCCGAGCTCGCGCCGGGCGGCGCGCCGATCACCGACCGGCACACCGCGCGCGGCTGACCTGGTGCGGGGCTGGACCGGTACCCGCCCGCCCCGGCGCGGCGGCCGGGACGACTCGCGGCCGCGGTCAGGAGGGCGGCGCGGTGGGCGGCGGCGGGTCGGGGGGCGGGGGCATCATCGCGGTCGGGTGCGAGAGCCGGTTCTCCTCCACGATCAGCGTGCGTGCCCGCTTGCGCCGGTCCTGCCAGAACCAGAGCGTGGTGAACAGGACGCCGAGCCCGGCCAGGATGAACACCCAGCCGACCGCGCGCAGGTCGATCCACCAGACGTTGGCCCGGATGGCGAAGGTCATGATCGCGCCCAGCGCGATGAGAAAGATGCCGCTACCAATGCCCATGTGCGCTGCACTCCCCTGTGCGAAGGCCCTTGGGCGTGCCCTGACGTGGTCCGCGACGGTTACCCGCCCCATGGCGGCCCTACCCGGCCAGCCCACGCCAATCCCCGCCTGGCGCGGCGCTCCGGCACGCCGAGCCGCCCGCCTGCCGCATGTCGCGCTGTGGGAACGGACGGACACCGCGACATGCCGCAACCCGGGTCGGGCGCCCCAGGGCCGGCCGGGACGGAAGACGACGGCGGCCGGCGAAGGTCTGCAGCGCCTCGTGACCGAGCCTGGCTCTTAGACACATCTCGCAGGGGATAGTCAGATGACGCTGCCGACGAACGAACAACAGTGTATA
>NZ_JBNCLC010000001.1:520021-525932 GCF_049844475.1 Micromonospora sp. DT47
CGGGGGGGGCGGCCCCCCGGGGCGGGCGCGGCCGGCCGGGGGGGGGGGGGGGGCGCCCCCCCCCCCCCCCCCCGCCGGTGTCACGGTCGATCCGGATCTCTCACCCCGTCGGGGATCAGAAGGCCTCCTCCGGGAGGTCCATCAGCTCCAGGTCGGTGCCCTCGATGATCCGCCGGTCGGCGCCGATGCGGGGCAGCACCTCGCGGGCGAAGAACCGGGCGGCGGCCACCTTTCCGGTGTAGAACGCCTTGTCGGCGGCGGAGACCTCGCCGGCCAGGGCGCGCAGGGCAACGTCGGCCTGCTTCTGCAGCAGCCAGCCGACGACCAGGTCGCCGATGGCCAGCAGGAAGCGACGGCTGGCCAGGCCGACCTTGTAGAGGGTCCGGGTGTCGCCACCCTGCGCCTCACCGAGCCAGCCGGTCATCACACCGAGGATGTTCTGGATCTCGCCGAGCGCCTTGCCGAGCGCCTGCCGCTCCTCCTTGAGCTGGCCGTTGCCGGCCTCGGAGGTGATGAACTCCTGGATCTCGCCGGCGACCGCCATCAGGGCCTTGCCGTTGTCCCGGACGATCTTGCGGAAGATCAGGTCCAGGCTCTGGATCGCCGTGGTGCCCTCGTACAGGGTGTCGATCTTCGCGTCCCGGACGTACTGCTCGAGCGGGTAGTCCTGGAGGAAGCCGGAGCCGCCGAAGGTCTGCAGCGCCTCGTGACCGAGCAGCTCGTACGCCCGCTCCGAGCCGACGCCCTTGACCAGCGGGAGGAGCAGGTCGTTGACCCGCTTGGCGAGCTTGAGCGCCTTCTCGTCACCGGCCGCCTCGGCGATGGCCACCTTGTCCTGCCAGGACGCGGTGTAGCAGACCAGCGCCCGCAGGCCCTCGGAGTACGACTTCTGCAGCATCAGCGAGCGACGCACGTCCGGGTGGTTGGTGATGGTCACCCGCAGCGCGGTCTTGTCGGACATCTGGGTCAGGTCGGCGCCCTGCACCCGGTTCTTGGCGTACTCCAGGGCGTTCAGGTAGCCGGTGGAGAGGGTGGCGATCGCCTTGGTGCCGACCATCATCCGGGCGTACTCGATGATCATGAACATCTGCCGGATGCCGTCGTGCTTCTCGCCCAGCAGCCAGCCCTTGGCCGGTACGCCGTGCTCGCCGAAGGTCACCTCGCAGGTGTTGGAGACCTTCAGGCCCATCTTGTGCTCGACGTTGGTGGCGAAGACGCCGTTGCGCTCGCCCAGCTCGCCGGTGTTCTCGTCGAAGTGGTACTTCGGCACCACGAAGAGCGACAGACCCTTGGTGCCCGGACCGCCGACGCCGTCGACACCGACCGGACGGGCCAGCACATAGTGGACGATGTTGTCGCTCAGGTCGTGCTCACCGGAGGTGATGAAGCGCTTGACGCCCTCGATGTGCCACGAGCCGTCCGGCTGCTGGATCGCCCGGGTGCGGCCGGCGCCCACGTCCGAGCCGGCGTCCGGCTCGGTGAGCACCATGGTGGAGCCCCACTGCTTGTCGATGAAGAGCTTGGCCCACTTCTTCTGCTGCTCGGTGCCCTCGACGTGCAGCACGTGCGCGAAGGACGGGCCGGAGGCGTACATCCAGATCGGCGCGTTGGCACCGAGCACCAGCTCGGCGAGGGACCACCAGAGCGCCCGGGGGGCGTTGGTGCCCCCGAGCGCCTCGGGAAGGTCCAGCCGCCAGAACTCGGAGTCCATGAACGCCTGGTACGACTTCTTGAACGACTCCGGCAGCGGCGCGGTGTGCGTCGCCGGGTCGAAGACCGGCGGGTTACGGTCGCTGTCCGTGTAGCTGGCCGCGAGATCCTCGCGGGCCAGGCGATCGACCTCGGAGAGGAAGCTGCGGGCGGTGTCGACGTCCAGGTCCGTGTACGGCTCCTGGCCGAACGTCCGGTCCGCCCCGAAGACCTCGAACAGGTTGAACTCGAGGTCCCGAAGGTTGCTCTTGTAGTGGGTCATGCTCGCTGGCCCCGCTTCCGGACAGGTGTTACCGATCAGTAACCCCGACTGTATTACTCGCCGGTAGCCAACGACAAGCCGATCCCCGAAGTGACAGCGATTACACACCTGCGGTTCAGCTTACGAACGACCCGGCCGGGGCCGGTGGGTCAGCGTCCGAGCGGTCCGGCCGGGGCCGGCGGGGGCGCGGCGCCAGGGCGTCAGCTCTCCGCCGCGCCGACCTCCCAGCTCGGCACCGGCACGGTCGCGCCGGTGCGCGGGCCGGTGTACTCCATCAGCACCAGGGCGATGTCGTCGTCGAGCCGGCCGTGCACCCACTCGACCAGAGCGGTCTCCAGCGAGGCCAGGCCGTCGCCGACCGTCCCGTGGCCGAGCAGCCGCCAGGCCCGGTCGGCGGTGGGGAAGAACTCCCCGTCGCGCCGGGCCTCGCCGAGCCCGTCGGTGAAGAGCAGCAGCCGGTCGCCGGGCTCCAGCCGCTCCACCCGGGGCCGGACCACCGGCATGAACCCGAGCGGCGGGGCCGGCGCGGGCGGTTCGAGGGGGATCACCGCGCCCCGGCGCAGCAGCAGCGGCGACGGGTGCCCGCAGTTGACGATGGTCAGCGTGCCGCCGCGCTCCTCGACCAGCGCCGCGGTGACGAAGTCCTCGTCGCCCACGCTGCGGGCCACCGCCCGGTCCAGGTCGGTCACCACCGCCCGCAGGTCGGCCCGCTCGTACGCGACGTGCCGGTACGACCCCAGCACGATGCTGGCCAGGCGGACCGCGTCCAGACCCTTGCCCCGGACGTCACCGATGATCATGCGTACGCCGTACGGGGTGTCGATCGCCTCGTACAGGTCACCGCCGATCTCGGCGGTGGCGGTGGAGGAGATGTAGCGGGCGGCCACCGCCAGGGTGCCCACCTGCGGGCCGAGCGGGCGCAACACCGCCTGCTGGGCGACCGACGCCAGCTTCGACAGCTCGGCGATCAGCTCGGCCTGACGCTGCCGTACCGCCGCCACCCCGGCTGCGGCGCCGGCGGCGACGGCGATGCCAGCGAGGTCGACCGCGGTGGTCAGCGACGCCTCGGGCTCAGCGAGCGCGAAGCCGGCCCCGAGGGCCATCGCGACCAGGCCCACCCCGAGCACCACCCGCCAGGAGGCGAACCCCGCGGCCAGGATCGGCGCGATCATCATCAGCGCGACGTAGTGGGCCGTCCGGCCGTCGGCCAGCTCGACCGCGGAGATGATCGCGAGCAGCCCGAGGGCCGCGCCGACGCCGGCGCGGGACCCGGGGCTCAGCGGGCCACGGCCCGACTGGAAGGCATGCGTACGTACGAGGGACAGCATGCCTGATGGACGTGAAGCGGTACACGAAGCTGACCCCTCGTCCAGGGTGTTCTGGCCGGGCGGACCGCCACCCCGATCCGATCGCCGTCAGCCGAGCACCTCGTACTTGACGGTCAGCTCACCGAGGTCGACCGAGGCGATCGCCTCGAACGCGGCCCGGGAGAGGTCGATGCACCGGCCGTCGATGTACGGGCCGCGGTCGTTGATCCGCACGGTCACCGACTTGCCGTTGTCGGGGTTGGTGACCCGGACCCGGGTGTTGAACGGCAGGGTCTTGTGCGCGGCGGTCAGCTCGTCCGGGTTGAACGTCTCGCCGTTGGCCGTCATCTGGCCCTCGTCGTAGAAGGACGCGCCGCAGGAACCGCTCGCCACGACGGCGCTCTTCGGAGCGGCCTTCTTCGTGGTGGCGGACGGCTTCGGCGTGGCGGTCCGGGCCTTGCTCCGGGAGGCGGCCTGGGCGGACCGGGTCGCCTTGGGGCTGGCGGTGACGGTCGGCGACGGGCTCGCGCTGGGCGAGAGGCTGGGGCTCGGCGACGCGGTAGTGGCGCTGGGGGTGACCACGCTCGGCACCGGGTCGGCGACGGCCGGGGCCCGCGCCTCGCCGGAGGTCAGCTGCACGGCGCCGACGGTGCCGCCGACGGCGAGCGCGACGCCGACCGCGGCGGTGGCGGCGATGCCGGCCGGCGAGGAGACCTTCGGGTACGGGAGTGCCTACCAGCCACCGGCCCGGTCCTTTCGTCTTCTGAACAAACCGGGTCGGACCGTAACGAGAGAAGCACTTCCGAAGTCAACGTGATCATGACGGTATGGCCGGAGTTGCACCGATACGTGTAGCCGATCGTCCGAGCCTCGCTGGACCGTACGACCCAGAATGCCACCGGTGGCATTCCTCCGCGAAGATGAGCGGATGGCCGCTGAGCTGTGCAGACGTCTGGTCGAGCTGTTCCGCTGGATCGACACCGGGCCGGGCAGCACCCACCTGGTCAGCGACACGTCCGGCTGGTGGCGGGATGCCGAGGTGCTGGCCGGGCTCGGGCCGGCCCTGGTCGAGCCGTTCCGTCGGGACCGGCCGACGCTGGTGGTCGCCCCGGCCGTCACCGGGCTGATGCTCGGCCCGCTCGCCGCCACCGCGCTCGGGGTGGGCTTCGTGCCGGCCCACAAGCCGGGCGACGGTCGGCTGCCGGTCGGGCCGCTCACCTGGGCGCAGAGCCCGCCGGACTTCCGCGGGCGGCGGGTCGACCTGGCCGTGGTGGACCGCCGGCTCGGCCCCGGCGACCGGGTGCTGATGGTGGACGACTGGGTGGCCACCGGGGCGCAGGTCCGGGCGGTCCGGGAGATCTGCGCGGCCCGGGGAGCGCACTGGGTGGGCGCCGCCGCGATCGTCGTCGACTGCCCGCCCGAGCTGGCCGGGGAGCTGGGCGTACGCGGCCTGCTCGACGGCGAGCGGCTGCACGGTTGACATAAAGCGAGGTTCAGGTCCGAGGATCGACGCATGGACGACGGCATTCTGGACGAGGCGTACCGACGGCTGCACCGGACCGGCCCGGAGTTCGAGGGTTGGCTCTCCAACCACGGGCCGATGGCGGTCGAGGCGCTGGTCCGGCACGGGCACGACCGGGGCGTGCACCGCTGGCTGGACGACTACCTCCGCCGCCTCGACGAGCTGCCCCGCGGCCTGCGGCCGATCGATGACTGGCGGGAGGCGCTCGGCGACCCGAAGCGGGCCGGCGACTGGCTCGCCCACTTCGACCGCGAGCTGCGGGAACGCCCCTGGCGGGAGGTGCTGGGCAACTGGTGGCCGCGGCTGCTGCCGGGCATCGCCGCCGGGGCCACCCACGGCGTCATCCGGGTCGGCCACGCCGTCCGGGTGCTCCGCGAGGACGGCCCGGGCCCGGACCGGCTGACCGAACTCGGCCAGGCCCTCGGCTACTGGGCGGCCCGCTGGCAACCGGTCCCGGGCGTCGCCGCCCCCTTCCCTGGCGGCGAGGGGGACGGGGCACCGGCGCGGCCGGACGTGACCGCCGCGCTGGCCGGGCTGCCCCGGATCGCCGACCGTACCGGTGGGATCGTGGCACGGCTGGGACGGCTCCGGGACGTACCCGAGTGGGAGGGTGCGGTGGCGGCGCTGCGCCCAGCGCGGACGCCGGCCGACGCGGAGCGGGGCCTGGTCACGCTGGTGCACCGGGCCGCCCTGGACTACCTGCGGTTCGGGCACGCCAACGCGGTGATGCTGGTGCACGCGGTCACCGCGCCGACCGCGGTGCTACGTACCCTGCCGGCCCTCGACCCCGCGCTCTGGGCGCCGAGCCTGGCCGCGGCCTGGTCGGCCACCGCGGCGGTGACCGCGGTGTACGCCCCACCGACCGGCGTCCCGATGCCGGCGGTGGCACCCGGCACCCCGGCCGAGGTCTTCGCCCGGGCCGCCCGGCACGGCGACGCGCACGTGGTCAAGCTGGCCGACGCCGTCCTCGACGCCCACGCGGCGACCGGTGACGAGCGGGTGCTCGCCGCCGCCGGCTACGCCGGCCAGCTGATGTCAACTACCCGCCCATGAATGGGCGGGCTTGCAGATCAATCCCGCTGCTGGGTGCAACGAGGTGCCGCGTGTGGG